>DAOVUE010000284.1 GCA_030632745.1 Pseudomonadota bacterium
CAAATCAAACTGGCTGATGAGGTCAGAACGATAGCCATGTCCGCATCTCTGCCGCAGGCAAATACATTTCAGCCCGCACTGCAACAGCTTGGAGAGACCGTAGATAGTCGTTCAGAACAACAATTAATTGAACAAATCATGCATAATCTTAATATTTTGTTTGGTTTATCAAATTGCCTTTTTCTTGCTTATAATGAACAGTCCAGCTCGTTAGATGCGCTATATAGCACTCTTAATAGTACTCATATTGATGCAGATTTGCTGTCTCAATTCAAAATACCCCTGGAGGCTGAAAATACTTTAGCCGTCACTGCATTGCAAAAGAAAATTCCTATTTTATCGGGAAATAATCCTTCATCTGAGCAGCCCGCTCAAACTTCGTCCGTAGTAGACAAACAATTAGCACACTTATTAAGTTCAGATGATATTTTATGCATCCCTTTGCTTGACTCTGATTCTGGTTCTGGTTCTGATTCTGCAGAAGGTTTTGAAGACAAGGGAGAAAGTAACAAATACGGCATATTAGTGACCGGCATCAATGCGGCTCATAGACAAAAAATGAAACGTGAAAAAGGTCTGCTTTATGAATTTTCAAAAGCATCCTCATCATTAATAAGTCATGACAGGAAACTGTCACAGCAAATACAAAATATTGTTGATGAAAAGCTTGAACAACAACAAACATTACAATCTTTACATATTCGAAAATTAGTACATGAGGCCAATAATCCATTAGGTGTTATACGCAATTATCTGCAAGTATTAGCACATAAACTGGGAGACTCTGAAGATGAAAAATTACCCGGACAACTTGAAATATTAATGAGTGAGGTTGAGCGTGTAGGACAGATTGTGCTGAGAATAAGAGAAACACCAAAAAATAAAGCCAGTAATAATAATCAGGTTGACATTAATGAACTGCTCTCCGATATAGCATCTATTTTTAATGAATCACTCTTTCTAAAGGCTGGAATTGTTACATCTATTCACTTAGACACATCACTTCCGGCCATTAAAAGCAACTCCAATAGTATAAAACAGATCATTAGCAATTTATTTAAAAATGCTGCTGAAGCCATGCCGGATGGTGGTGAAATTACTATCAAAACACGAGACAAAGTAAACTATAATGGTAAACAATTTATTGAATTGTGTATTTCAGATAATGGACCGGGCATACCGGAGAGTGTATTAAAAAATAACTTTAATCCTGTTAAAACCTCAAAAACAGGTGAGCATTCAGGATTGGGATTAAGTATAACAAAAAATCTTGTTAATGATCTGGGAGGAATAATAAGTGTCCATAATCATCGTTCTAAACAGCAGGATGGAAGCAATAAAAGCGGGGCTGAATTTATTATTCTGTTGCCGAGGAAACTATTATCCGGCTAATATCCGGTTAACAGTGTCTCAAACCAAATAAAATGTTATAACAAGCAAATAAAAATAAACAATAAATACAGATAAACAAGAAGTAGAGCCAATGAACTCTGACAATAAAGACCTTATCACTCAGAATGCTTCATCAACAAAGATATTAGTTATCGATGATGAAAAGCTGCTGCGCGAAAGTATACAGGATTTACTATCCATCTACAATCTCAAATGCACATTAACAGCTGATGGTGCAGAAGCATTGAACTTAATGTCAGAACAGCCATTCGATATTATATTACTTGATTTAATTATGCCTAATGTCGATGGCTATCAGGTCATGGAAACGGTACAGCGTCTCTATCCGGATACTGACATTATTGTTACCAGCGGTGAAGCCACTTTTCAAAGCGCTTCATCCGCTATACGTCATGGTGTCAAGAATTTTCTACACAAGCCGTATATCCCCGATGAGCTAATCAAGATCATTAATAATCTCATCGAAAAACGGGATCTTAAACATAATTTAGATAAGATGCATCATGCCGTTAAAGTATCAGAACAACGCTACCGTTTTTTTGTTAACAGCTCTCCTGATATTATCTTTATGCTGGATCATCAGGGGTGTATTTCATTTATCAACAAACAAATCACCGAAATATTAGGCTATACGCAGGAAGACTGTCTTGGTCAGCATTACTCATTTTTTGTACATGCAGAAGATATTGAAAAAGCACATTTTATTTTTAATCCCCGTATCAGCAACCTGGATATTCCACATAAGACAGAATTAAGAATACAGGCAAAATATCCTACCCTCGATACACCTCACTTTGAAATACGCTCCATTGCTATAAAATTAAACCATGATAAAGCAGTTGATCACCTTGTTAATAAGGAATCGATAGGTATTTACGGCGTTGCAAGAGACATTTCCGAACAAAAGCGTTTAGACAAAAAACTCTCTTATCAATTGTACCATGATACATTAACTGAATTGCCTAACCGGATTTTATTCCGTGACAGAATAAATTTTGCTCTCACTCAAGCTAAGAGAAATAACACCCAGCTTGCAATCATGCTGCTGGATATGGATCGTTTTAAACTGGTCAATGACACATTAGGATCTATTACAGGAGATAAATTACTGCAGAAAATAACACAACGCTTAAGAAGTTGTGTTCGTGAAAGCGATGCTTTAGGCAGAGTGGGCGGTGATGAGTTTGGCCTTATGCTGTCCAATATTAATTCCCGCAGCGATATACTGCACCTTATCCAAAATATTACTCATGTATTAGAGCAGCCCGTCACCATTAACAACAATGAAATTTACAGCACTTTCAGCATTGGTATTGCTGTTTATCCCCAGGATGGTGACGATACTGAAACACTGATGTCGCATGCCAGTATTGCCATGTATAATATCAAAGGTAAGGGAAAAAATGGTCATGAATTTTTCTCTGATCATATTAATCCTACCTGGCAGCAGAGTCTGTCCATTGAAAGCGGAATCAGAAAAGCAATTCAGGATGATCAATTTGAAATCTACTTCCAGCCTCAATATTGCACTGACTCAAAAGCGATATCAGGAGTCGAAGCTCTTATTCGCTGGAACCACCCCCAAAACGGGCTTATCATGCCCACTAACTTTATACCACTTGCTGAAGAAACAGGCTTAATTAATGATATTGGTGAATGGGTATTAGAGGCTTCCTGTAAAAAACTGCAGCAATGGATAGCACGGGACAGCAGACTGTCTTATCTTAAAATGGCTGTTAATATTTCAGCAGCCCAGATTTTAACCCCTAATTTTGTTGATTTTATACTAACTACCTTAGAAAAACATCAGCTCAAAGGAAAACAATTAGAGCTTGAAATCACCGAAAATACTCTGATGCAGGATATGGATTTAGTGGTCAAAAAAGTAACACAACTGGCAAGCCATGGAATACGTTTTGCCGTAGATGACTTTGGTATGGGTTACTCTTCATTAAGCTACTTACAGAATTTACCACTGCACAATTTGAAAATTGACCGTTCCTTTATTGCAACAATACAGACACAGGGCGATACCAATTCAATTATTACAGCCATTGTCGCCATGGCTAAAGAACTGGATATGCATATCGTTGCCGAAGGAATAGAGAACAAGATACAGGCTGAGTATGTAAAAGACCTGGGCTGTCCAACGATTCAGGGATACTGGTATGGACGCCCTATGCCGACCGATAAATTACTCACTATCGTATTAAAGCAGCTTAGTA
>DAOVUE010000265.1 GCA_030632745.1 Pseudomonadota bacterium
AATGTGCAATAATATTTTTACGACTGATCAGTGCTGTCTTAGGTTGAGCCTGACTGCCGCTGGTGGTGATAGAAAATACAATATCATCCACCTGACAATGTTCAATCTGCTGCAATAATTCAGCAGGTGCCGGAGTATTATTATTATCAATTTTCAGATAATTATTGTTCATTGCGAAAAGGGGTCGGAGTCAAATGGCCCAGCACCCTATATTGATTATATTTAGTCCTTAATGCCATTTGACTCCGACCCCTGACTTCTATTTTATGCCAATATGAATACAGGCAATACCAAAAAATACATTGCTATAGGTCACTATGGAAAATCCGGCATCCTCTATAAGGCCTTTCATTTCCTGCTGATCAGGAAAACGTTTAATGGACTCAATTAAATATTGATAAGCTTCCGGCTGGCCTGCTACCAGAGCACCGAGACGAGGAATAACATATTGATTATACAAATTATAAAAGGGTCGAATAGGCATAACAGGTCGGGAGAATTCTAGGCAATAGTATTCTCCTCCCGGTTTAAGCACTCGATAAATTTCTTTCAGGGCATCGCTCATACTGGTCATATTACGAATACCAAAGGATATGGTCAGTTTATCAATACTGGCATCTGCAAAAGGAAGTTTTTCTCCAATAGCAGCAACATTAGCCACTTGCAGAGTATTGGATTTTTTACCTTCCTGCATCATTTCAATACCCGGATCAACCACTATAACCTTAGCCCCTTTTCTGACCAGTCTGCGTGCTATATCACCCGTTCCGCCAGCCAGATCAACAATAATATCATCAGTTTTGAAGGAGATTTTATTAACGAAAAGGTACTTCCAGAAACGATGTGAGCCGAAACTCATAAAATCATTCATTAAATCATAGCGCGGAGCGACTAATTGAAACACTCTGCGGATTTTTTTTTCACGTTCAGACTGAGAAACTGTTTGCTGCCCAAACGTATTATCTAAATTATCCATTTTTAACACTAATGCCTATTGTTATGAGCCATGGAGAATAGATTATAAATAAAAAGGGGTCGGAGTCAAATGGCTTATTCTACTAATAAGTCATTTGACTCCGACCCCTTCATAGAGACGCTGCACGCAACGTCTCATATTGCGGTTTAAATTTCCGTAAAAATTAATGCGCTGCTGTTACTGTTGTCAAACCAACACTCACCCAGGACTGCATACCACCGCGATACCACTTAAGCTTATACGCAGGATAACCTAGTTTGATCAGTGTTTTGATATTCACTGAAGACTGTGGACACCAGTTACCATTACAGTACATCACCAGAGTTTTAGCATTACGAAAATCACGTCTGCCGTCTTTGGTAATCCGTACACCGAAATCTTTACTCAGAATACTGTCCAGAAGTTCAGTTTCTGATTCCTGTTCAAAGGTACCAATAGTATCCAGGCTGATCTTATTCCATGGAATACTCACAGAGCCGGGAATGGTACCTAATCGTACCCATTCAGGTGTACGTGAATCAACCACCATAACACTTCGATCACCATGGCTGGCACGTTTAAGATAGTCTAATACTTCTAACTCTCCAACAGTCTCAACACCTTTGGCCACCGTAATCGGCTGCACACAAAAAGGCGGACAGGCCCGGGCAGTATGGGTAAATATAGGAGGCATTACCGTTGACCCCTTATTAGTAGCACGGGTAATAGCAACCATCTTACCATTGTGCATTACATCCACTTCTTTTAATGATGAAGTAATATAGCCATCACCAGCAACAACAGAACTGCTTGCTGTACCACCGGTCAGATAAGAAGGCGTAGTTAAGTTGTTCTGAGACTGCTGCGAAACAGCCTGCTCATAACCATAACCACCCTGCCGTTCAGCTGCATAAGCCAGTTTAACCGCCTTATCAAATTTTCCTTCTTTTAAGGCTGCTTTAGCCTTTTTAATCATTTTACCTGTATCACGCCACTCACCATCAACAGATGCTGCATGCTGACGTGAAGTTTCAGCTTTATCAATAGCTGCTTTAGCTGATTTTGAATCTTCAGCAGCCATTGCTGCTGTACTACTAATAACCAGAGCAGAACTCAGTAATATCATGGTCATATTTTTTATAACCATCTTTTTTATAACAAAGGTCATATAATTCTCCTGAAAATATTTTTTATTGTTTACAAGTGCTGTTTATTTACGAGCACCCGGACCATTTAATTCCAAACCATTACTCATATAAGTCAGATAATATTCTAAATTACGATATTCCTGGCCCTGAGCCTTAAACGGTTTTGCTCTTACCTGCTTATTACAGCCAGTGAAACGACGATGTAAAGTTCCGACTGTACCCCATTTTGAACGATACACTGGAAAATGAGTCGTATGTCCCATAGACATACTTAAATTTTCTGAACGAATCATATTACCTGCATTTTGAATATGACAGGAAGCACAGGACATATTTAACTGTCCCCGGCGAGTAAAGTAAAAAGCTTTACCTTCTTCATAAGCCGCCATAGCTCCGGCATCATCTTTAGGTACTACCACATTGGTTTTATTTCCACGCGATTGAAATGTTACATAAGATAAGAGATTATTAATCGAACCTTTTTTATATTTTAACGGTTTTTCACCATTCGCCTCACGACAATTATTAAGTGCCAGAGGCAATGTCATTACCATAGACTTTTTCTTATCCCAATGAGGATAGTTTTGTGCAATAGCCGGACCATTTGCAAAACAATCTTTATAGCCTTTACCATTGGCAAAAGGGGTTTCCCACATTTCCTGACCATCATCTACGAAGATCTCATAGGGAGGAAATTCTTCAATCGCTTCCCAGCTTTCCCTGCCTATACTATCAAAAGAATAGGCACCATTAGCATATTCTTCCAGAGCTACTCCCGGGAAACGATTCTTAAAATAGTCACCGAGGACTGTTTGATCCTTGTCAGGATCAGCATAAGCAGTGGAAGCTATTGTCCATGCAATGCAGACAAAAATTAATTTACTGATTATTTTATTCATAATTTATTTACCATTATATTTAACTATTTATTTGAGCTTTTATTTGAGCTTTTATTCATCAAGGGTCAACTCTATTAAAATCTATTAAAAACAGTTTTTTAAAATTGTTTACAGGGAATAGATGTAATCTACTACCTTATCTAATTCATCTTTAGTCAAAACTTCATAGCGACCAAATAATGGCATCATTGTTTCTGAATTATTTTTTGAAGCATCATAAATCTGAGCTCTTAATACGGCTTTATCAGGAAAACGCTGCTGCATCGCAACCAGTGGCGGTGCTATATTTCCAGGACTTATACCACCGATGATCAGATGGCATGCAAGACAATTACCTTTTTTACGGGTAAAAGCCAGATTCTTACCTTCTTCTAAAGCATTACTACCCTCTTCACTACCTTCTTTTGCCATCACAGCAGAAGTGGATAATGAAGCACTAATAAGCAGAGCACTTGCTATACTGAGCAAGCTTTTGCTTTTTTTATTCATGAGTTTCTCCATTTGGTGTTTTAAATAAATATTTATATTTTATTATTCTTATTAGAGGTACTTGCAAAACTCCTCAATACGTCATTCCTGCGAAGGCAGGAATCTAGAAATCAAAGACTTACAGTCAATAAATATGGATTCCCGCTAAAAGAATGCGGGAATGACGGAGTTTTGCAAGTACCTCAGTATATTAAATATAGCTTAAAAAAGATTACTTGCACATTAAGTAGGTGACAACAATTATTTTAACATTTGCTTGTCTATTTTCCCC
>DAOVUE010000129.1 GCA_030632745.1 Pseudomonadota bacterium
GGCATTTGAGACAAAATGGAGAGCGGGGAGATTACTTGAATTTCATGTTCGGTTACAGGGGCTAATACCAGCCTCCACCTTACTATAACCTGATGATTTATTTGTTTTTATTGGAAATCCAGCAGAGACTTCCTGCTGAGACCAGACTGTATGGCGAAGAGGGGGGGATTCGAACCCCCGATACGGGATAAACCGTATACTCCCTTAGCAGGGGAGCGCCTTCAGCCGCTCGGCCACCTCTCCAAAATTTGAACGCTAGGATACCCTTAGTTAGCCTTCAGGTAAAGTCTTTTTTAACTTTTCTTAACTTTTTCTTAATTTTTTCTTAATTTTCTTTATCTGTATCAGAATCTGATATCTTTTCATTCTGGATACGATCGTAGATTTCTTCCCGATGTACCGACACATCTTTAGGTGCATCGATGCCGATACGCACCTGATTCCCTTTCACACCTAACACTGTGATATTGACATCATCACCGATAATGAGTGTTTCACCAACACGACGAGTTAAAATTAGCACTATGGTTCTCCTTTACACTTAGTAAGACTACATTTAACAATACGGTTATATCTTAAGCTAGCTCGCTTGTTCCAGGCCAAAGGCACTATGTAGAGTCCTGACACCTAATTCAAGATACTTTTCATCAACCACTACAGAAATTTTTATCTCTGAAGTTGCAATCATATTAATATTTATACCTTCATCGGCCAGAGCTTTAAACATAGTACTGGCGATACCGGCATGTGAGCGCATTCCCACGCCGACCAATGAGATTTTAACAATTTTGTCATCACCAACCACTTCTCTTGCACCCAGTTCACCGGCTATTTTATGCAGAATATCTTTTGCTGTTGAATAATCATTACGATGTACAGTAAAAGTAAAATCAGTTGTTCCATCTGCACCAATGTTCTGGATAATCATATCAATTTCAATATTACTGTCGCCAATAGGTCCCAGGATATTATGAGCTACACCCGGTTTGTCTGGAACCCCCAGCATAGTCAATTTAGCTTCATCACGATTAAAGGCAATACCAGAGATCAATGCCTGTTCCATTTCATTTTCCTCATTCTTATCTTCAAAAGTAATTAACGTACCATTGGCGCCGTCATCAGTAAAATTGGGCTCATCAAAACTGGACAGTACCCGCAGCGGCACATTATATTTTCCTGCAAATTCAACGGCTCGAATTTGTAAAACCTTGGAGCCGAGACTGGCCATCTCCAGCATTTCTTCAAAAGTGATTTTATCCAGACGTCTCGCCTCAGGAACCACTCGCGGATCAGTAGTATACACACCATCAACATCAGTATAAATCTGACATTCATCCGCTTTAAGAGCTGCGGCCAATGCCACTGCTGTGGTATCCGAGCCGCCTCGACCCAGAGTGGTAATATTACCTGATTCATCAACCCCCTGAAAACCTGCCACAACAATCACCCTGCCTTTCTGTAGATCAAAGCGTATATTTTTCTCTTCAATATCCAGAATTCGTGCTTTATTGTGAGCACTATCAGTGAGAATATGTACCTGAGAGCCTGTGTAGGAACGAGCGGCAATATCGCGCTTATTCAGTGCCATACTCAATAAAGCAATAGTAACCTGCTCACCGGTTGAAAGTAATACATCGTATTCTCTCGCATCAGGTTTTTCATTGATACTTTGGGCCAGTGCAACCAGTCGGTTTGTTTCACCACTCATGGCTGAAACAACCACGATGATATCATCACCCCGGGCACGAAACTTACCGATCCGCTCAGCAACATTTTCTATGCGATCGACCGTACCGACTGAAGTACCTCCAAATTTTTGAACAATTAGTGCCATTGTTAATATTTCATTTTTAATTAAGAACTAAAGAGGTACTTGCAAAACTCCTCAATACGTCATTCATGCGAAGGCAGGAATCTAGAAATCAAAGACTTACAGTCAATAAATATGGATTCCCGCTTAAAGCTTGCCCCTAGCGAATGCAGGGGAATGCGGGAATGACGGAGTTTTGCAAGTACCTCTAAAATGTAGAAAGCCAGTTATTCTAACTGATTTTCTATCCAAGATGGAACACTCAATAGTGCTTTTTCTAAATTTTCCGGCTGGTTACCTCCAGCCATTGCCATATCCGGACGGCCGCCGCCTTTACCACCCACCTGATGGGCAACGCAATTAACCAGATCTCCCGCCTTAATCCGCTGCGTGCTGTCCTTACTGACTCCGGCTGCCAGACTAACTTTGTCACCGGAAACAACAGCTAAAATAATCGCACAACTACCCAGTTTTGATTTAAGCTGATCCATTGTATCTCGTAAGCCCTTAGCATCAACACCGTCTAACTTAGCCGCCAGAACTTTAATGCCTTTAATCTCTACGGCATTATCGGTTAATTCACTGCCCTGAGCATTAGCCAGTTTACCTTTAAGCTGCTGCAATTCTTTTTCCAGTTTTCTGGAACGTTCCATTAGAGCTGATACTTTGTTATACATAGTATCACGATTTGCTTTGAGTAAAGAGGCCGTTTGATCAATTTGCTGCTCACACTGCTCTATGTAGCTTAGTGCACCCTGCCCCGTTACCGCTTCAATACGACGAACTCCTGCAGCAACACCGCTTTCAGAGGTAATTTTCATTAAACCAATATCACCTGTGCGCTGCACATGCAGTCCGCCGCAGAGTTCCACTGAAAAATCACTCATGCTCAAAACACGTACCTGATCAGCATATTTCTCACCAAATAGAGCCATAGCACCACTTTCTCTGGCAGCATCAATATCCATCAATTTTGTTTCAACCGGATAATTATTTCTTATCTGCTGATTAACCAGGGTTTCAATTGCCTGTAATTGCTCCGCACTGATGGCTTCAAAGTGTGAAAAATCAAAGCGCAGTTTTTCATTATCAACCAGAGAACCCTTCTGCTGCACATGCTCACCAAGAATTTTACGCAAAGCAGCATGTAATAAGTGGGTTGCAGAGTGATTATAGGTAATATCACCACGTTTTATAGTATCGACCTGCGTATTAACTGTATCGCCGACGTTCAGCGTCCCATGCTTCAACTGACCTATATGAACAAATACATCACTCTTTTTCTGCGTATCCATGACATAAAATTCAGCATTACTGGTAGTGATAGTACCGGTATCACCCACCTGACCACCGGATTCACCATAAAATGGCGTACTGTCCAAAACAATCATAACAGGCTGCTGCTCGCCAGAATGCATCTCAGCAGAAAGACTATCGTTTAATTCACCTGAGCTGACAATACTGAGTATTATGCCATTGCCGTTTTCAAGCTGTTCATATCCCAAAAATTCAGTTTTTCCTTCCAGTTCAAGTTCATCATCATAATCAATAGCAAATGAACTGGATGAACGAGCCATTTCGCGCTGCTTTTCCATGGCCTTTTCATAGCCCGCACGATCAATTTCTAATTGATGTTCTCTGGCGACATCGGCAGTGAGATCCACAGGAAAACCATAGGTATCATAAAGTTTAAAGACTGTTTCACCGGGAATGACTTTATCCTTATTATCAGCAATAATCTGTTCAAGAATATGCATACCCTGATCTAAAGTTTCAGCAAAACGTTCTTCTTCCTGCTTGAGAACTTTTTTAACCTGTTGTTGTGCCTTAGTTAATTCTGGGTAGGCTTGTCCCATTTCCTGCACTAAGACGTCAACCAGTTTATAGAAAAAGGGTTCTCTCAGGCCCAGTTTATGTCCATGACGAACAGCGCGTCGAATAATACGTCTCAGCACATAACCCCGTCCTTCATTGGAAGGAATAACACCATCAACAATCAAAAAGGAACAGGCCCGAATGTGATCGGCAATCACACGTAAGGACTTATTTTCCAGATCGTTATACGCGGCTAATGCTGCAATGGTTTTAATAATATGCTGGAACAGGTCAATTTCATAATTATTGTGAACACCCTGCAGAATAGCAGCTAAACGTTCCATGCCCATACCCGTATCCACAGAAGGATGCGGTAAAGCGGTCATTTTTCCGGATTTATCCCGGTTATACTGCATGAAAACCAGATTCCAGATTTCAATATAGCGATCACCATCTTCATCAGCTGAGCCTGGAGGACCACCCGCTATATCCGCGCCGTGATCATAGAAAATTTCACTGCAGGGGCCGCAGGGACCGGTATCACCCATGGACCAGAAATTATCTTTAGCACCAATTTTAGAAAAACGCTGAGGGGATACGTTTAACTCATTAAGCCAGATATCAGTCGCTTCCTCATCTTCTTCAAAAACAGTGATCCACAGGCGTTCTTCAGACAAACCAATTTCTTTGGTTAGAAAGTCCCAGGCATATTGAATGGCTTCACGTTTAAAATAATCACCAAAGCTGAAATTACCGAGCATTTCAAAAAAGGTATGGTGTCTGGCAGTATAGCCGACATTTTCTAAATCATTGTGTTTGCCGCCCGCACGGACACAGCGCTGACTGCTGGTTGCTCGCTTATAATTACGCTTATCCTGCCCTAAAAAGACATCTTTAAACTGTACCATTCCTGCATTGGTGAATAATAAAGTGGGATCATTTCCCGGCACTAAAGAACTGCTGGGCACACGTGTGTGCCCGTGTGCTTCAAAAAATTCTAGAAATGCAGTACGAAGTTGTGCACTTGTTTTGAAAGCTCTGGTTTTATTCGAGCGGTTTTCAGTAGAGCTATTTGCCATTTAAAACATGTTCCTAATTTTAAATTTATTATTAATAATATGAGGTACTTATAGTTGTTATTCAAATAAATTGCCAAAAAATCGGCGAATACATTCACCACTAAAGCCCCGTTGATATAAAAAACGTGACTGTTTATTTTGTTCTTTGTAATTGTCTGGAATTTGTTCTCCAAAACGCTTATAGTGTACGGCTTTAATATGCTCATGCCAGAAGTCATAAGACATTTCCAGATGGTCAGCAATTAATTCGTTAGAAATTTTACGTTCTAATAATTCATGACGGATTTTTACAGGGCCTGAACCCCGGTTAACCCGTGAGCGAATAAAACTTTCTGCAAACCTGGATTCATTTAACAGATTATCATCAAGCAATTGTTGCAGAACCGTTTCAATTTGAGCCGTTTTCAGCTCTTGCTCTTGCGCTTGATCTTTTTCATCCATAAAAACATCATCCATGATGACATTTTTTTTACTGCTGAATTTTAGTTTCAGCTTTTTCCTCAGTTCTGCAATACTATGCTCCCTGACGGCTAAAATATTCATTGCTGAAATTTTAATGGACGTCAGTTGTTTTTTTAACTGTTTTTGTGCTATTAGTTTTTTTTCTAGAGGATCATCATTCATTATTATCGTAACAATAGTGTATCACGAGCCGAATCAACTCGCGATTTTAGCATAGTATTTTATTTAGTGGGAGAGAAAATCAGGTCATAATTAGAAAAAGTGAATTAATGCAGGCCGTTCAAAAAACAATCCTATCATAGGTCCAGTAAAGACCGATTAAAGCAATGCTCAGAGAACCTGGAATCACCACAGTGTGACGATATTTCTGGTCATTGGCCAGATGCCTGCGGACTCCATAAATAAGAACCAGATAGGCCATTAATATAATTGCCATCTGAGCAATTTCAACACCCACATTAAAGCTGATCAATGCAGTAA
>DAOVUE010000066.1 GCA_030632745.1 Pseudomonadota bacterium
ACAAAAGCCATTGCTCAGGGTGATTTACACGATGAAATAATCCCTCTTTACGACACTCATAATCATTTTTATGATCAGGACAGCGGCGTCAGGAAGGATACCAGTCTGCTTAAATTATCTCAACTCAGAGCAGTATTTGACCGTAAACACGGATCAGTGACCGCAGGAACCAGTGCTCAGATAAGTGATGGAGCCAGTGTCATGTTATTAGCCAGCGAAAAAGCCGTCACACAACATCACTTAAGCGTACTGGGTAAACTGCTTGATTGTCACTGGGAAGGACTGGCCCCTGAAGAAATGGGGCTGGGGCCGGCACATGCCATTCCACCTCTATTAGAAAAACATCAGCTTAAAATTGACGATATTGATTATTGGGAAATTAACGAAGCTTTTGCGGCACAGGTTATCTCCTGTCAAAAAGCCTTAAATAATGATGACTACTGCCAGAATGAACTTGGTTTAACAGAGAAAGTCGGACACATTGCAGACGAAATACTGAATGTTGACGGGGGTGGTATCAGTCTTGGACATCCGGTGGGTGCCAGCGGAACCCGCATTGTTCTGCATCTGTTAAAGCGCTTAAAACAGTTAAAACAAAATAAAGTTTCTAAGGGTATCGCCTCTCTCTGTATAGGTGGTGGTCAGGGTGGTGCTGTTTTATTACAAACCGTTGAAAATTAATGCTTGAGGAAAGATTTAGGAATAGTATCATGAAAACATCCTATGAAAACTGGTTAGTCGAACAAGATGATGATCATATTGTTCGACTCACACTGGATAAACCCAATACATCAAGCAATGTCCTGTCTCATCAGGTATTAATTGAATTACAAACCATTCTTGATGAGATAAAAAAATCACCCGCACAGGCCTTAATCTTTCAATCTGCAAAAAATCATAGTTTCATAGCCGGTGCTGATGTCAATGAATTTTCAAGCCTGAAATCTTATGCTGAAGCCTTGCATGCAATCCAGCTTGGCCAGCATGTCATGAATAGCATTGAAAACCTTCCCTTCCCGACTATTGCTTTAATTAATGGCTTTTGTCTTGGCGGCGGCATGGAACTGGCCTTGGCCTGTGATTATCGCATAGCACTGAAGCATGAAAAAACGAAACTGGGTTTGCCGGAAATAAAGCTGGGGATTCATCCGGGATTTGGTGGTACAGTCCGGGCTAATCGTTTGCTGGGCGTTATTAAAGCCATGCAGCTGATGTTATCCGGTCGTGTTATCTCAGCTAAAAGTGCCAGGGGAATGGGACTGGTTGATGATGTCGTGCCAGAAAGACACTTTAAAAAATCAGCAATGCAATGCTTAAAAAAACATCATCAGTCCAACATAGTGCGGAGAAAAAGACCCTTTTATTATTCATTACTGGAACTTGAATTAGTTCGTCCTATTGTGAGTTATATACTCACCAAAGGTGTCACTAAACGGGTACAAAAAAAACATTATCCTGCACCTTTTGAGTTAATAAATCTTTGGCAGCTGTATGCAAATGATAGTGATCTCATGATGAAGAAAGAGGCCGAATCAGTGGCTTGTCTTATCACCAGTCCAACAGCACAAAACCTGATCCGTGTTTTTCATCTGCAAAACCAGTTAAAAACACTGACACATGCAGCTGCTGAAGATCAATCTGAAGACAGTACTTTGCCTGTAAAACATATTCATATTATTGGAGCTGGAGTTATGGGCGGCGATATTGCTATCTGGTGTGCCTATAAAGGTTTTAGCGTGACAGTTCATGACAGACATAATGAAACACTGGCACGTTTAGTTCAGCGAGCGCATAAATTTCTGCTAAAAAAAGTCCACGACAAACGCTTAATTCAAGCCATAATGGATAGACTTATCCCTGATATTAATAATTTTGGTCTGAAAAAAGCTGATATGATTATTGAGGCTGTTATTGAAGATGTTAAAGCCAAACAGCAGGTCTTTAAAGAGGCTGAAAATCAAGCCCGACCTGAATGTATTTTTGCTACCAACACATCAAGCATACCCCTGGATGATATCAGTAAAGTATTGCATCAGCCGTCACGTCTTGTGGGTATTCACTTTTTTAACCCTGTCGCAAAGATGCCGTTAATTGAAGTGGTGAGTTCTAAACTAACAGCAGATTCCGCCAGGAAAACAGCCTATAGATTTTCCGGAAAAATAGGCAAACTTCCTCTTCCCGTTTCCAGCACTCCGGGCTTTCTGGTTAACCGGGTATTAATGCCCTATTTACTGGAGGCCATTGAACTCTATAGTGAAGGAATTCCAGCCGCTTATATCGATAAGGCTGCAAAAGAGTTTGGTATGCCTATGGGACCTGTTGAGCTGGCGGATACGGTGGGACTGGATATTTGTCTGTCGGTTGCCAATAATCTGGCTCAGTCAATCGAAGTCTCTGTGCCCGAAATACTCAGAGATAAGGTCAGCAAGGGTTTTCTGGGAGTTAAAACCAGGCGGGGGTTCTATCACTACAAACAAGCTAAGCCCATCAAACAGAAAACAACTTATACAGGGCTGACTTTAAGTCACATAAGCAACCGCCTTATGTTCCGTTTATTCAATGAAGCCGTTGCCTGTCTCGATGAAAAAGTAGTGGACAATGCAGATTATCTGGATGCAGGCATCATCTTTGGAACCGGTTTTGCACCTTTCCTTGGAGGACCCATGCATTATATCCAGCATAAGGGTATTGCAGAAATGGATCATAAGTTAATTGATTTATCTAAAGATTATGGTGAGCGGTTTAAGCCGGCCATTGGCTGGGGACATATAATTATGGGATAGGAAGTGTTAAGTGTTAAGTGAAATGTAATAGATCTATGAGGTGTTGTCATGAAAAATAATATTGATATAGCAATCAATCCGAAATCTGTTGCTACGCTGTCTGAGTTATTTTTTAAGCGGGTTAAAGAATCGCCCGATAAAACTGCTTATCATTATTATGATAAAGGCTCTGAGAGCTGGAAGAGTTTGTCCTGGTCAGATGCATATTTTCAGGTTGCAAAATGGCAATCTTTGTTTAAATGCTTGGAGCTGAAGGCTGAAGATCATATTGCTATCATGTTGAAAAACTGTCCAGAGTGGGTCTTTACGGAACAGGCCGCTTTGGGCCTTGGTATGGTGGTTGTCCCCTTGTATACCAATGACAGGGCTGAAAACATTGCTTATATACTGAAAGATGCCAATATTAAATTACTCATTGTTGAGGATAATGAGCAGCTAGAGTCCCTATCGGCTATTTACCCGCAATTACAGCAGTTGGCAGGAATAATCTCTCTGCAAAGAGGTGCTTCGGACCTTATCAGCAATGACTTGAAAATCCCTCTGTATTATTATCAGGACCGAATGACTGAAAGCTATTCCCACTGTCAATATTATCAAGGTGATGCCAGCGATCTTGCAACAATCGTCTACACCTCTGGCACCACAGGAAAACCCAAAGGTGTCATGCTCAGTCATGGCAATATCCTGTTTGACACCTGGGCCTGTATTTCTGCTGTTCCCTGTCAAAGCGATGATCTATTTCTGTCCTTTTTACCCCTTTCACATATGTTTGAGCGCACCGCAGGTTACTATATTCCCATGATGGCAGGTGCCGAAATAGCCTATGCCCGCTCAATTGACTTATTAGCAGCTGATTTGCAAATAGTCAAACCCACGATTCTGGTCACCGTACCGAGAATTTTTGAACGGGTTCATCAAAAAATCATGGCCCAATTGGAACATAAGACACCTGTAGCACAAAAACTGTTTAAGCTCAGCGTTGATATTGGCTGGAAACGTTTCCTGTTTCAACAGCATCGCCTGGACTGGTTCCCGGGTTTATTACTCTGGCCCATACTCAATAAAATGATTGCCCGGAAAGTCATGGATAAATTGGGCGGCAATTTACGTCTCGCTATCAGTGGCGGCGCTCCCCTTGCTAATGATATAGCTCAATTTTTTATTGGCCTGGGACTCACTATTACTCAGGGTTATGGCATGACTGAGGCCGGGCCGGTGATCAGTACCAACCAACTGGAAGATAACAATCCCTTTAGTGTTGGACAAATTCTGCCTGGAATTAAAA
This sequence comes from Pseudomonadota bacterium, assembly GCA_030632745.1. GTDB lineage: Bacteria > Pseudomonadota > Gammaproteobacteria > GRL18 > GRL18 > GRL18. The sequence goes on from DAOVUE010000066.1 coordinate 4,069, forward strand.
CCCGCTTCAGTGCCGTAGGTGAATTATTAGTTAAAGCTCCGAATATCATGCAAGGCTATTGGAATAATAAAGCAGCCACTGAAAAAATTATTGACTCTGATGGCTGGCTCAGAACCGGTGATAAAGCTGAATTAAGAGATGGACACCTCTATATTAGCGGGAGAGTAAAAGAAATTCTGGTATTGAGTAATGGTGAAAAGGTACCACCAGCCGATCTAGAAATGGCCATTTGCAGTGATCCGGCGTTTGAGCAGGCAATGGTTGTTGGTGAAGCAAAACCCTTTTTAAGTGCTATTATCGTTATTAATGAAGAAATGTGGCCCGAACTAAGCAGTTCAGTCCATCTCAGTCCGACTGATAAAAATGCTCTGCAAAATAAACAACTGCACAAGCTGGTCACCCGGAAAATTTCGACTTTATTGTCTTCTTTTCCCGGTTATGAGCAAATTAGACGGATTAAGCTGGTATTAAGTCCATGGACTATTAATAACGGTATGCTGACACCCACCATGAAACTGAAACGTAACAAAATCATGGCAAGTTTTAGTCAAGATATCGAACACTTATATGCCGGTCACAGATAAGACTTATTGCAGTTTAAACACGTATCAGAGAACGATATGAAATTAACACTTTATGGATTTAAAAAAACACGCTCGATGCGGCCGCAATGGCTGCTGGAAGAATTAGGTCTGGATTATAAATACATTGAGATAGATATTTTTCATGACGCAGGTATGACTAAAAAATACAGGAAAATTCATCCTTACGGGCAGGTGCCGGCACTGGGGATAGATGATAATATTATGTTTGAATCAGGCGCTATTTGTCACTGGCTGGCCGATCAATTTCCAGCACAGGGACTGGCCCCTGCACTGGATAGTCCTTTAAGAGCTGAATATGAGCAATGGATGTTTTATGCAGCAGCGACTTTGGAACCACCCGCCTTTAACTACATACTGCACAGCCAGATATTACCTGAAGATAAACGGGTTAAAGTCATTGCCGACTGGAATGAAAAACAGCTCATCTACACTCTCAGGATACTAAACCGTTTATTAAAAGATAAACACTATTTATTAGGTGAGCAATTCTCAGCCGCAGATATTATGCTGGCCTATCTGCTTTTCTGGTTTCCTGATATTTTGCAGCAGTTTCCTGTATTGCAGGATTATTGTGATCGCCTGGGAAACAGAGAAGCTTATTTGAAAATAAAATAGTTTAAAGAATAGTGCACTTTACCATACAAACTATTGGGCTGAAGTACTGGTCATGTTATTATCCTATACGGTCTCAACGTACCTGGCTCTTCTCCACTTTGATAAGTGAACTATTATACAAGTAATACTTTGTATAACAAGATCAAGACTAATGGCGAATTAAATTATGCTTAAAAACTTTACTGCTTTTTTTATTTTCTTGTGGATAAACCTGTGTTTAACTACGGTTTATGCCAGTTCAATCGCTTATTCAATTAAAGTCAATATCGATCCGCAAAATAAAATATTGCACGGTGAGGTTGAAATAAGCCCGCAGCGTTCCTTGTCTATAGACCTATCCGGACTGGAAAAAGTTAAGCTGAATGGCCGGCAGCTTCAGCAAACGGCAGCAACGCTCCTGCCCTTAGCGGCAGGGCAAAAGCACCTCATTCAATATCAATATCCGCTTAACTCCTATTCAGCCTATAGTGATAATGAAAATGTGGTTTTATCCGGTGCGTGGTATCCACAAATCAACGAACTGGCCAGCTATCACCTGACGGTTACTTTACCAAAAGGATTTCAGGCAATATCCGAAGCCAATAAAATTGAAGCACGGGAGATCGATGGGCAGCGTATTGAGTATCGTTTTTATTTTCCGCATGTGCTGAATCACTTAAGCTTAGCCGCATCAAAAAACTACCAGTCAAAGTTTATTGACTATGAAGGTATTCGGATTGAAACCTGGTTTATGCCGGCCAATGCACATTTGATGGATAACTACCTGCAGCATGCCGCCGATTACTTAAAATTATACCAGGAATTATTAGGCGACTATCCCTACCAGCGTTTTGCTATCGTTGAAAGTCCTCTTCCCAGTGGCAATTCCATGCCTACTTATACCTTATTGGGCAGTCGGGTTATAGCCTTACCCTTTATTGTAAAGACATCGCTTGGACATGAAATTCTGCATCAATGGTTTGGTAATAGTGTTTATGTGGACCATCAATATGGCAACTGGTGTGAGGGATTAACCAATTATCTGGCCGATTATTATTATGCTGAGCAAAACGGGCAGGGTACAGAATATCGTAAAGGTATGCTGCGTCAATATGCGGCTTATGTTAATAATGAAAACACTTTTCCAGTGCGAAAGTTCATTTCCCGTAGTGACAAAGTCAGTAGTGCCATCGGTTATTCCAAAGTCGCCATGATTTTTCATCAGTTACGACAACATTATGGTAACGATGATTTTATTCAGGCCTTACAAAACTTTATAGCCGCTAATCAGTTTCAAAAAGCGTCCTGGCATGATTTACAAAAGCAATTTGAAGCCATCGACGGCCAGCCCATGTATGACGATTTTCAAGCCTGGCTGACACGTACTGATATTGCGAGCATTACTATTAGTCAGGCAGCCGAACTGGAACTGGCGCAGGGTAAATTGTGGTTAAAGTTCTCTTTGCAGCAAAGCAGGCCTTATCATTTACATTTACCCCTGACGCTTAATTTTGAGAATAATAAGCAGCAGACAATGATACTGCATTTTACCCGACAGCAGCAGGATTTCCAGATTGAAGTATCCGATCCCCCTGTTTCAGCTTATCTTGATCCTGACTACCACTTGATACGTGAGCTTAATAATAGCGAAAGAGTGCCCGATTTGGCCTGGCTCATGGGTAGAAAATCGATACTGCTTGTAGTCGATGAAGATAAGGATACTATTTATCAGGCACTGATTAAAAATCTGGGTATAAAAAATATCACCACTATCAGCCCCTCGGCAATCAGTTTTGCGCAGATTCAATCTCACTCCCTGATTATTGCCGGTGAAAATAATTCTTTGAGCGACAGCCTGTTTGCTGAACCAGCGCAAAAAAAACTCACCGCAGATGTTGAATTATACGTCAGGCGTAATCCCTACAATGAGGATGAAGTGATTGCTCTGGTCAACGCAAAAGATGTAAAACAGGCACAATTGGCTGCCCATAAACTTCAGCATTATGGAAAGTACAGTCATCTGCAATTTATTAACGGCAAGATACAACTCAAGCAGATTGCTGATGCGGATAAGGGTATCAAGCTCTTTGAGCAGATACCTTCCCGGGCAGTAAAACCGTCACAGACTCAGTCATTGGATGATATTGTCGCCAACCTGAACGATAGAAGAGTTCTGTTAATTGGTGAACAGCATGATCGATTTGAACATCACCTGAATCAATTACAATTA
>DAOVUE010000111.1 GCA_030632745.1 Pseudomonadota bacterium
CATCCTCTGGAAAAGGCTCCTTTTTTAAAAGGGGAGGATCGCCAGTAACGCTTCACTTTTTTTAAATCAAATTGATCCACATAAACCAGATCGGCATAGCAGGCATCAATATCGTTTAGGGCAAAGGTTTTGGCCACATTCTCAAGTACTTCAGGGCTTGCCAGAACATCATCCGCATTGATAAAACCAATAATTTCACCCGTTGCTCTGGAGATCCCCTTATTCATTGCATCATAAATACCTTTATCTTTTTCGGAGATATAATCATTCACTACTTGAGGATATTTTTTTATAATGTTGAGAGTATCATCTGTTGAAGCACCATCAATAATAATATATTCCACATTAGAATAAGTCTGAGATTTAACCGATAATATCGTATCTTCAATAGTTTCCTGACGATTAAAAGAGACCGTAATTAATGATATTTTCGGTAAATCACGCTCTTCACTGACTGAAGCAGAAGTTTTATAGTCATATGTGGTACCTAAACACCTCTTTGCATGAAGCTTTTTAACATAATGATAAGTTCCAGAGCGGAAAAACCACTTCATACTTTGTAAATGCCAGCGAAAATACTTAAAATTTCTATGGCTTTCACGTTGTCCACTATGAATAATAGAAACGTCAGGGTTAATCAGAACCACAAAGTTACTGAGCCAGATCCTGGAACAAAGCTCAACATCCTCATAATAAAGAAAATAATGTTCATCAAAGCCATTGAGTAATTCAAACACTTCACTGCGAAATCCTAAAAACATACCTGCAACCCAATCCGATGTGAAACTCACATCATGACTAAAATGCCTATTCTCTTCACGAGCACCAAAAAATTTTTTCACAATTTTCCAGGGTGTAGGCACCTCTCTGCAGCTGTCCTCAATTTCTCCATTGTAATTTTTAACCAGAGGAGCTGTCACACCAATCTTATGATGTAACTTAAGATCATTGACCAGGACAGTAAAAACATCTTCTTTGATACGAACATCCGGGTTCAGAACAAAAAAATAATGCCTTCTTTTTAAATCTATCGGCTGCTGAAAAGCCTGGTTGTGATTTTCGCCAAAACCTTTAGGAGACTTATTATTAATGACTTTAACAGGGAAAGAAAAATCTGCTAGTTCAATGGATTCCTGTTCGGGGACATTTAAGGTAAGAGTCACTTGAAAACGGTGCTTACATTGCAGGGAATTCAGATCTAAAAATATATTTTTAACCAGGCTCAATTGATTATGACTGACAATTGAAATATGTATATCTGAATCTGCTAATAATTTATTTAATTTCATATAATGATTATATTAGCATCTTATGCTATTATTTGCCCTGTAAATTCTAATCCTGAAAATGCGGTTGTCAGCTCACCTTCTTATACTTTAATTGATTTTTATATGTTTGACTATATTATTATTGGTGCCGGATTTGCCGGCTCTGTGTTGGCAGAACGCATAAGCAGAGAACAGGACAAACGTGTTCTTATCATTGAAAAACGTAATCATATTGCCGGAAACTGCTATGACTACTATGATGAACATGGAATTCTGGTGCATAAATACGGCCCCCACCTGTTCCATACATCAAATGCTGAAGTGTTTAATTACCTGAGTCAATTTACTCCCTGGATCAATTATCAGCATAAAGTGTTAGGGCATGTTGATGGACAAAAAGTCCCTATTCCTTTTAATCTGAATTCCCTAGACCTGCTGTTTCCGAAAAGTATGGCCTCATCTCTGGAACAAAAGCTGATTAAAAAATATGGCTTTGATGTCAAAGTTCCTATTCTTGAACTGAAAAAAGAAAATGACAGTGAATTACAATATCTGGCTAATTTTATTTATGAAAAAGTCTTCGCTAACTATACCGCTAAACAATGGGGATGTCGTCCGGAAGATATTGCAGCAGAAGTAACCGCACGGGTTCCGGTGTTTATTTCACGCGATGATCGTTATTTTCAGGATAAATATCAGGCTGTTCCAAAATATGGCTATACTAAATTATTTGACAAACTATTAGAACACAAAAATATTAAACTGATGCTGAATACGGACTATAAGGACATCATGTCTTTTGATGCAAAGTCCGGCGCCATCACTTTATTCAATCAGCCTTTTTCAGGTCAGTTCATTTTTACCGGCCTGATTGATGAACTGTTTGATTATCAGCTGGGTGAGCTGCCCTATCGTTCACTACAATTTCAATTTGAACATCTGCAGCAGGAATTTTTTCAGGACGCAACCACAGAAAATTATCCGGAAGACTACGATTTCACCCGCATCACAGAATTTAAGCGTATCAGTCACCAGACGCTTCAGGGTACCACGATTATTAAAGAGTACCCGCAGGATTATAAGCGCAGCATTGAAGGTCAGAATATCCCCTACTACCCTGTTTTCAATGACAAAAACACTGAATTATTTAATCAGTACCGGGCACTCAGTGAAAAGTTTTCTAATATTGCACTGGTAGGCCGCCTGGCAGAATATCGTTATTATGATATGGATGATATTATTGAGCGCTCCCTGCAGGTCTACAAAGATCGTTATTCTCAACTGTCATGATAGACAATGCACCGGCAAATAATCCCATTAAACTGAGCATAGTCTTTCTTAACTTTAATCGTCTGCATGAAACCCGGCAAACAGCAGAAAAACTATTACAGCTGTGTAATGGTAGAAAAGACATTGAAATTATAGCGGTTGATAATGGCTCCAGTGATGGAAGCGCAGCTTACCTTGCAGAAAAGGACGGTATTCATGATGTTTTACTGCACGATAACTCCGGTATAGCCGGTTATAATGAAGGATTTAAGCACACAACAGGTGAATATATTCTGGTACTGGATGATGATTCCTGTCCAAAGGATGCAGCATCTATAGACAAAATGCTTGAAGTTATGGAAACTCACCCGGAATTAGGTCTATTAGCCTGCCATATTGAAACTCCGAACGGTGACTATCAGTGGAGCTGGCATGTGCCGGAAGCAGACAAAATTAAACAGCATAAACTGAACCCTACGCCCTTTTTTATCGGCTGCGGCTTTGTCATACAGCGCACCTTGTTTGAACGCATTGGCTGGTATCCCGGTAATTTTTTCCTCTATCAAAATGAAATAGCCGTGACATTCAGCATTAAGCAGCTCAATTATCAAATCGCTTACCATCCTGACTGCACAGTCATTCATCGCGGCAGCCCTAATCAACGCCCCGGCTGGCGGCGTGTATTTTATCCCACACGCAACACTCTGTGGCTGATCCGAAGCTATTATCCTCAGCCCCAGGCTGCTTATTTAATTTTTTCCAGGCTCATTATCGGCCTGATACGTGCTGTTCAGTTCAAAGAAGTCAGTACCTGGTTTAAAGCCGCACGGGAAGGCTTTAGTCATCCCGTGGAAAAAAACACCCTGAGTGCTGAAATACGCAGGGAATCACATGTGTTTTTTAAGCAAAACAGTATCTTTCATCAATTAATGTCCCCGTTTACCCGGCACTAAAGTGAGTCAGCCTGCATGAATCAAGAAGCCTCTGTTGTAGTGCCTTCCATACTTATCATTATTGTCACATGGAATAAAAAAGACTATGTCATTGATCTGCTGAACTCACTTGCAAATCTTAATTATCCCATTGAAAAGCTGGATATCGTTGTGGTCGATAATGCCAGTACTGATGGTACAGTTGCAGCACTCAAAGCACAATTTAAAGAAATTCGCCTGCTCTGTAATGGTGAAAACCTGGGGGGAACCGGCGGTTTTAATACCGGCCTTGCCTGGGCATTTGAGCAAGCTGAGCAAAAATATGATTATCTGTGGCTGCTGGACAATGATGTACAGGTGCATAAAAATGCTCTCAAAGAATTAGTGACTATTCTCCAGCAGCATGAAGATATTGCTATTGCCGGCTCAACCATGATGCAGCTGGATTTTCCTCATACTGTTAATGAAATGGGGGCTTTTGTTGATCGCGGCATGGGGACTCTATTGTTTAATCGTCATCTGCAGGACATTGAGCAATGGAAAGGCACTCCCTTAGCAGAATTAATGGCACAGGATATTGATTTAAGTCAGCAGCTGAGCCATTGCCAGCCCTGGATGGATGTTGATTACGTTGCGGCTGCCTCTTTACTCATCCGTGCACCTATAGCTAAAAAAGCCGGCCTGTGGGATGATTTTTTTATTCACTATGATGATGTGGAATGGTGCTTACGCATTGAAAAAATGGGGCATAGGATCGCAGTTTCGGCTCGTTCTATTATCTGGCATTTATCGGCCTTCGCCAAAGTCCCTTCGTGGATCCTATATTATGATAATCGCAATATACTTTACCTGTTGGAAAAGCATGGGGTTGCTGAATCCATCACTATGGCAAAAAAGTTTATTCTAAAAAAATCTCTATACTATGGATTATTAGGAAAAAACGACCTTTCACGCCTGCATATTGAAGCCTTAGAGGATTATCAACAGCGTGTGCAGGGTAAAAAAGAACTGCAGCTGAATGATGACTACGGATCCTTATCTGATATTGAAGAGATCCTCCTAAAGCCAGAAATAAAACATATTCTTATACCCTGGACAGTTGATCTGCAAGCCTGTAATCTGCAGAGCCTTTTTGTTCGCATTATGAAACAGCGTCCAGAGCTGAAAATTGATTACATCATTCCCCCTGCCCATGTTAAAAAGGCTCTGGTGCAGCAATTACCTGGAGCAAGGCCTCTGGCTCTACCGGGATTCCTTCTATTACGATATTTTAAATTTATCAAATTATACAATAATTATGATCTGTTGCTGCAGTCTGATTACAAAGTCATATTACCTCTGTCTCTATCCAGCAAAAAGATTCTCTATTTAAACTATGAGGGGATCAGTTTAAGAAACAGACCCAGCTTAAACCACCTGCTCAAGCTGAGTAAAAAGCTTGCTAAGCTTTGGTTTAAATAAAAAAGGGTTTAAATAATAACGGCTTCAAATAATAAAGAGTTAATCGAGATTTAACTCATAGCAGAGACTATGCTGTGCCAGATTTGGGTTATAATATGGATCGCCTGCTAATAGCTTTTCTTTCCATTGCTGCTGAAAGAGCTCACTATCAGACGGGACAAAATCATCCAGACCGCCATCACCTGCACAGGAAAAAATAGCCATAGGGTCAAACACTATACGCCACCCGGCTTCCTGCGCTCTAAAAGCAAAGTCCAGAAGTGCATGAGGGCCTTGATAGCCTTGTTTAAATCCGCCCAGCTGCTGCCAGAGTTCACGCTTAATTACGACACTATACGGATTAGGTGAGCTGATATTTCTAAGCACACTGGTTACAGCCAGGTAGCCGGCTTCAGTAGCAGGATATCCGCTATAAGGTCTGATAAAATCACCATCACCCGCATAAAACATACCTGCATAAACAATTTTGTCATCCTGATCCAATAATTTACCACAAGCCATTCCAACACCGTCAAGCTGCAGCCAGGATGCCAATTCATTTTCTGCCTGCGGGTTTTGCGTTTTATAAGCGGATGAGCATAATAATAGATTAGCTTTCAATTCGTTTAATAGCGGTGAAGATAAAACGACTTCGGCATAGTCTATTGCCGACATGGCTTCAGGAAAATAAATCCGTGAGATGTTTTCATCTTCAGGTAAGACTAATCGGGTACGGTAATTGCCGCGCCAGAGTGACTCTATATGGCTGACGGAAGCTGAAATTCCACGTCGCTGCATTGCCTCTTTTAAAGCCTGTATACCCGCATCAAACACATAAGATTTGGAATCATCATTCAGAGCAATAGACTGAACATGCTGTCGCCAGTGGTACAGCACACGCCTGATATGCCTGACTTTTATTGGCTGTTCCATACAGCGTAAAATCAGATCATAATCCTGGGAGCCGTCATATTCTGAACGCAGTCCTCCCACAGCTGTAATCAGTGACTTCCTATAACACATCAGATGGAAAATATAATTACCCGATAAAAAATTCTCAGGCGACCAGTCGGGCTTCATCAGATGCATAAA
>DAOVUE010000160.1 GCA_030632745.1 Pseudomonadota bacterium
CCAATCAGTTTACGTAAACTTTTTGGCATTTTTATTTACTCCGGGAGATTGTCATATTGCTGATATTGGGGCTTCATACAGAAAAATCCATAGTCTGCAAGCTCCTAAGAGCTTGTCCGAGAATAGAAATTCTAGCAGGGAAAAGCTCTTAGAGGTACTTGCAAAACTCCTCAATACGTCATTCCTGCGAAGGCAGGAATCTAGAAATCAAAGACTTACAGTCAATAAATATGGATTCCCGCTAAAAGAATGCGGGAATGACGGAGTTTTGCAAGTACCTCCTTAGTTAAAGAATAAACTAATCAGCCTTCGATTGGAACACTCCATCTACCCTTACAATGCTATAATCCTAACTAATTAGTAAGCAGACAACGTTGGATTAATATTGAATAACGTACTCCTCAAGCCCGCAGATATCATTATCTTATTGCTGGCTGTTGCTTTAACAGTCTGGCTTTATACTTTTTTCTGGTTTGGCAATACAGCGTCAGGTGATGCTGAATTTTTAACCATCCAGATCGCTGATAATCCTCCACAACGATACGATTTGGGTGAAGACAGGATGATTGAAATTGAGGGGGCTATGGGAAAGAGTGTTATAGAAATAAAACAAAAAAAAGCCCGTTTTATTCATTCACCCTGCCGTAATAAAGTTTGCATTATTCATGGCTGGCTCAGCAGCAGCGGGGATATTAGTGCCTGCCTGCCCAATAAAATGAGCATCAGTCTACACGGGTCTCTGCAGCAGCAGGGCTCTCTACAGCAGCATGGCAATCAATATGATGCCATAGCCGGTGGGCAATAAAGTGAAACAACTGCATTTTACCACTACACGCCAGGATCATCTGATAGCTCTGCTGACCGCCCTGGCGATTACTATTCATATTATAGAATCCTCTTTCCCCAGCCCGCTGCCGGGCATTAAACCCGGATTGTCCAATGTGATTACTTTGCTGGTTTTTATGCTCTATGGCTGGAAAACCGCACTACAGGTCAGCCTGCTTCGAGTCATTATCAGCAGCCTCCTGACAGGCACCTTTTTATCACCAACATTTTTACTCAGTCTCTCTGGAGCAGCCTTCAGCTTACTCAGTCTTATACTGATACAACTACCGTTCCGCCGCTCTCTGCAAACCTATCAACCCGGAGCTATAGGCTATGCAGTAATTGCTTCTGTCTCTCACATGAGTGGACAGTTTCTGGTTGCCTGGTATTTTTTTATTCCACACCCCGGTTTATTCAAACTACTTCCTGTTTTCATTACTTTTGCCGTGCTACTTGGCATAGTTAGCGGTATAATTACTCAATTGCTTTACAATCAGCTGCATAATGATCTAAAAAACAGTGTTGTGGACAATATTGATAACAAATAGCAGTACATTTAGCAGCTCATTACTTTATGGCCAATCAGGAAGATAAAAATATTCTGTCATACCGTTCAATAAACACGCCTAATATAATACAAAGTAATGATGCACTGCTCACGGCTTTTTTTGTGACTGTTTTATTCCATAGTGTTATTATTTTTGGCGTTAGTTTTACTATTTCTCCGGCCAAAAAAGATCCTGCAAATCAAACTCTTGATATTGTATTAGTAAAGACAAAAGCAGAAAAAGCCCCTGAAAATCCTGATTTTTTAGCTCAGGCGGATCAGATGGGAGGGGGTAATGTCAAAGAAAAAACTAAACCCACAAGTAAGAACCCGGGGCAAAAACCCACTCAGGGAAATGCTCTGCAAAACAAACCGCAAGCGGCACCGGCTCTGCAGCCCAAAATAATAGACAAGAAATCAATATTATCAACAGCAAAACCCGCTAAAAAGAAAGCTCCTAAACTGGTTAAGAAGAAAAAGCCCAAACCCAAAAAGAAACCTGTTATTCTTAAGGATCAAATGAGTGAGCTGCAGCAGCAGATTATTGAAATGGAAGCGGAGCTTGATAAAAAAAATAAAATGTTGGCTAAACGTCCAAAAGCAACCTATATAACCGCTTCAACACGACATACAGCTGATGCCATGTATTTAAAATCATGGACAAAAAAAATTGAACGAATTGGTAATCTGAACTACCCTGGTCAGGCAAGGAAAAATAAATTAGAAGGACAGCTGATTCTGGTGGTTGCCCTGAGCCCTGACGGCCATATTATCAATATTCGTGTCAGCCATTCATCAGGCCACAAAATATTAGATAACGCAGCTAAACGAATTGTTAAACTGGCAGCACCCTTTGCAGCCGTACCAAAAGATGTTTTGCGGGGAAATAATCGCCTGGTGATTACACGAACCTGGCAATTTTCACATAATTCGGGGAAAAACTTCTCTTATAAATAAAGAGTTCTTAATAAACACAGGAAAGGGATCGGAGTCAAATTGCATCAGCACCAGGATTAACACAGGAAGGAGATTAGCAATTTGACTCCGACCCCATCTTCTCAATAATTGACAAGCCTTATAGAAAAAAGCTTATGAATTTAACCAGTCATTTTATTATCGCCATGCCCGGCCTGGCCGATCCCATGTTTGAAAAAACAGTGAGTTTTATTTGCCAGCATAATGAGCAGGGTGCAATGGGTTTAACGATTAATCGACCTATAGGTATTTCTTTTTCTGAGCTTTTATCACAGCTTAATATTCCACTAGAAGATAGTAAATTAGCTTCCACACCCATTTATCTCGGCGGTCCTGTTGAAACCGGACATGGTTTCGTTTTACATTCCAATGATACCAAAAAGCAGCCTGCTCATCAGAATGACTGGGAACAAACTCTATCGATCAATAAACACATCTCTCTCAGTTCATCCAAAGATATTTTAACAGCCATCGCAAAGGGTGAAGGGCCGACTGATTTTCTCATTATATTAGGTTATTCAGGCTGGACCAGCGGACAAATAGAAAGCGAAATCCAGGACAACTCCTGGCTCAATGTACCTGCAGATAATGATATTATTTTTAATACTCCTTTCAGCCGGCGCTGGGAAAGTGCTGCAATGAAAATGGGCATTGATATTAATCTGATTTCCAGTGACATTGGTCATGCCTGAGCCCGTCACTATGGATTATCCATTAAGCAGTACTTTTCTGGGCTTTGATTATAGTCAGAATAAGATAGGCATTGCAGTAGGTCAACGCTTAACCGGGACTGCCAATGCTCTCACTACACTGCAGTCACATCATAAAAAAGTGGACTGGGAAAATATTGATCGAGTATTGAATGAGTGGCATCCCGCCGCTCTTATTGTAGGTCTTCCGCTCACTATGGATGGAGAAGAACAGGAAACCACAGAAACAGCAAAGCTTTTTGCCAGACAGCTCAACAAAAGGTACAATCTGCCTGTCCATTTTATGGATGAGCGATTAACCTCAAGGGAAGCGAGTCATATTTTAGGTTATGATGGTCACACATCACCCAAACGCCATAGCAAAGCAGGAAAAAAAGTTAAAAAACGCAAGCAGCAGGGCCATGATATTGATCAGCTGGCTGCTCAATTAATTTTACAAAGCTGGTTGCGTGAATACAGTTAATAAGTTAACAGTTAATAGTTAATAAAGTAAGTGGAAAATAAAAATTAATGAGTACAAATTCTAATTTAGATAAAATGCTTGATTTAGATAAACTTCTGGATACTATGTATCGGGGAGTCCTCAACAAGATAGAAGCAATCGATCAGAATGATATTATTATGGTTGGTATTCACACCGGTGGTTTATGGATTGCAGAATATTTACATAAAAAACTGAAACTATCATCCCCCTTAGGCAGTTTAAATATCTCATTTTATCGTGATGATTTTACTAAAATTGGTTTACACCCGGAAGTCAAACCTTCACAACTTCCTCCCAGTCTGGATGATAAGCATATTATTTTAATCGATGATGTTTTATTTACAGGTCGAACCATACGTGCGGCCTTAAATGAAATTTTTGACTATGGCAGACCTGCATCTGTAATTCTTGGTGTATTATTAGATCGTGGTGAGCATGAGCTTCCTATTTGTGCTGATATTTGCGCACAGAAAATTTCCTTAGCAGCACATCAGCAAATCAAACTCAGCGGGCCTGAGCCATTGAAACTGACTTTAGTGGAAAAAGAGATTAATTAGAACAGGATAATTCTATGATTTCAAAAAATATTCAGTTGGATGAGCAGGGACGCTTAAAGCATTTTCTTTCAATCGAAGGATTTAAGCGACAGCATCTGGTCAACATTCTTGATGCTGCCGAGCCATTTGCCAATGCTCAGCAGCAGGCAATAAAAAAAGTGCCTATTTTACGCGGTAAAACCATTGTTAATTTATTTTTTGAGGCCAGCACCCGAACCCGAACCACCTTTGAACTTGCGGCAAAACGTCTGTCAGCTGATGTTTTAAATATCAATATCAATACTTCTGCAACCAGTAAGGGAGAAAGCCTGCTGGACATGCTGCGAAATTTAGAAGCCATGCATTGTGATATGTTTATCGTACGCCATAAGCAAAGTGGTGCTGCACATTTTATTGCACAGCATGTCTCACCTCATATCAGTGTTATTAATGCCGGAGACGGCTGTCATGCTCATCCATCACAAGCCATGCTGGATATGTTTACCATTCGTCGTCATAAACAGCAATTTGCTGACTTAAAAGTGGTTATTGTAGGGGATATTTTACATTCCAGAGTAGCACGTTCACAAATTCATGCACTCACTACATTAGGCGTCACTGAAGTTCGGGTAGTGGGTCCCAAAACTTTAATACCCGGTGGAGTTGAGACTTTAGGTGTACATGTCTACCATGATTTTCAGGCTGCATTAAAAGGTGCTGATGTAATCATTATGCTGCGTTTACAAAAGGAACGTATGCAGGGAGCATTATTACCCAGTGAAGGTGAATACTATCAGCAATATGGCCTGACAGAAGAGAAACTCTCCTATGCGAAACCCGATGCTATAGTTATGCACCCGGGTCCAATTAATCGTGGTGTAGAAATTGCTTCCAGCATAGCAGACGGACCCCGCTCAGTTATTCTGGAACAGGTAACCAATGGTATAGCCATACGCATGGCGCTTATGTCTCAGGCCCTGGGGCCAAGAAATACCAGC
>DAOVUE010000180.1 GCA_030632745.1 Pseudomonadota bacterium
AATGGTCTCGCGTGCAGGCATATTAGCGGGAATAGGGAAATTTGGCTTAATGGTATAGGGCTGAGGCGTAATGCCTAAAGCACTCATTAATGAATCAAGCGGTGTAAATGTTGGAATGAAACCACCTAGACTTTCTATCAATTCAATGGCTTTATTGTGTTCATTTTCATAACCTGTTACCGGAATGAGCCTGGCCTGTCTCATGACAGGTATGCGGGGACTGTCTTCTGCATGAATTGATATTAACTGGCAAAAAACTAAAATCTTTCCTTCATCGTCCTGCAGGTTAAATTGCTGGGTTTTGAGTATGCCCTTATAAACAGGGCTGAGAGCACGAAGTTTAAGTGCTTTTTTTAATATTTTTTTAATGTTCTCAGCAGCAGCCTCTGTTTCTGTATTTTCTGAAGCAAAGAAGTCCCAGCAAAATTTACTTTTTGCACTGACATTATCAATGCTTTGTGATAATTCAGGATCCAGTAAGTCATTTTGCTTCCAGAAACTTATTCTATTATTAGTCAAACGCATTGCTATATAACCACTATTATAAAGTCCCCAGTCAAAACTATCGAGCAGTGTAAAATTTTCAGAGGTATTTAATACCTCTTTGACTGTAAAGCTTTGCTTAAATGCATCAAGGAAATGTTTTTTTGCCATACTTGCTGGAAGAAGGTGACGGGTATAATTAGTATTTAATGTTTTCATACATTCCTTATATTTACTTTTTTATATTTATATTTTAATTATGTGGTTATAAATCAATCAGTTGATATTTACAGTGAATGTAAACTCTACATGATGTGGAGGATATTATTTATCAATATTATGTCGTATTTTTTTTTATATGTCACTACTACAAAGAGAAATAGAAAGAAAAATAGAAAGAAAAATAAAAAAAGTTTTAGTTAATAGTATAATAAAATTGACTATCTTCTGAGATTGTTTACAATTTACAGTTACGCGATTAATTCATACAGGCTTATACTAAGCGGTTTATAAGCATATAAGAGTTCAGAAGCAGCATTAGGTTTCATTTATAATATATTGATAATAAATATTAAATATTTCAATAACAGGTTAAATAATGGCACAAAATACAAATATTGACCAAACAACTATCCACCCTGATGACAAGAAAAGGGATGACAAGAAAATGGATGATAAGAAAATGGCTGATAATAGAATGTCTTCCCGTCTACAGGAGACACCCATTGCCATTATTGGTATGGCCTCACTCTTTCCTGAGTCCAGGGACTTGAATGAGTTTTGGGAAAATATTATGGGCAAGGTGGACTGCATTATTGATGTGCCATCTGATCGTTGGGAAATAGATGATTTATATGATGCTGATCCGTCTGCTGCGGATAAAAGTTATAGTAAGCGCGGAGGCTTTATTCCTGATATTGATTTTGACCCTATGGAATTTGGTTTACCGCCTAATATTCTTGAAGTGACTGATTCATCACAATTATTGTCACTGGTCGTTGCAAGAGACTTGTTAAAAGATTGTGGTTATGTAGATGGTAATTTTGACCGTGAAAATACCGGGGTTATTTTGGGTGTCGGTGGCGGTCAAAAACTAATTACACCCTTAGTGTCCCGTCTTCAGGGGCCTGTTTGGGAAAAAGTACTGAGAAGCAGCGGAGTCGCTGAAGATGATATTCAGATACTCATCGAAAAAATGAAAAAAGCCTATATTCCCTGGGTAGAAAATTCATTCCCCGGCATGTTAGGTAATGTTATTGCCGGTCGTGTTGCCAACCGTTTTGACCTGGGCGGCACAAACTGTGTTGTTGATGCAGCCTGTGCAGGTTCGCTGGCGGCAATGAAAATGGCAATTAGTGATTTGCTGGAATATAAAGCCAATATCATGATTACCGGTGGTGTGGATACTGATAACTCACCTTTTATGTATCTTAACTTTAGTAAAACCCCTGCATTCACCTCTGATGAAGTGCCAAAGCCGTTTGATGAAGACTCACATGGTATTGTGATTGGTGAAGGTGTGGGCATGGTTATGCTTAAACGTCTTGAAGATGCCGAGCGTGATAATGACCGGATTTATGCTGTGATCAAGGGTGTCGGTACATCCAGTGATGGTCGTTTTAAGAGTATCTATGCGCCTCGAGCAGCAGGACAAAGAGTGGCCATTGATCGTGCCTATGAAGATGCCGGCTTTGACATGAAAACAATTGAGCTGCTTGAAGCGCACGGTACAGGTACAAAAGCAGGTGATGCAGCTGAATTTGAGGGTTTAAAGCTGGCCTTTGATACTGCAGGACATGAAAAACAACATATTGCTCTGGGCAGTGTTAAATCTCAGATTGGTCATACTAAAACAGCAGCAGGTTCCGCCGGTATTATTAAAACTGCTTTATCTCTTTATCATAAAGTGCTGCCGCCTACAATTAACATTAATAAGCCTAACCCTAAACTAACCATAGAACAATCTTCTTTTTACCTTAACACGGATGTTCGTCCGTGGATTAATACGGCGGATAATCCCCGCCGTGCCGGTGTAAGCTCCTTTGGCTTTGGCGGCAGTAATTATCACTTTGTTATGGAAGAGTATATTCCTAAAAATAAAATACAACAGTTTCGAATTCATGAGACAGCTCGCTCATTTACACTCAATGCAGGTACAGTAGAAGAATTGACTAAGCAATGTCAGAGCTGGCTGGCAGCATTTAATAGTGATGCCGGTGGTGTTGAATTTTATAATTTTGTTCAGGCTTTAGAAAATAATTCTATTCCACAAAATGATGCTCGACTAGGTTTTGTGGCTAATGGTCAGAATGAAGTGATTGAGTGTTTAAGTACCGCTATTGAACAACTTTCAGCAAAAAAAGATAAGGACTCCTGGAGTCATAAGGGTATTCACTATCGTAGCAGAGCTTTACCGGAAGAGGCTAAGATTGTGGCCTTGTTCAGTGGGCAGGGCTCGCAATATATTGATATGTGTAAAGAACTGACTATCAACTTCCCACCTATGAGTGACAGCTTTGCCCAAATGGGGCAAATTTTCCTGGACGATCTGGATACCACGATTGCCAGAGCAGTCTATCCGGAAAATCCATTTAATGATGATGGCAGAAAAGCTCAGGAAGAAAAATTAAAACTAACTCAATATATCCAGCCTGCTATTGGTTGTGTGAGTGCAGGCTTATATAAAATGCTTCAGCAGAGCGGCTTTAAGCCCGATATGGTTGCCGGTCATAGCTATGGAGAATTGACAGCCTTATGGGCTGCAGGTGTGCTGGATGATGATGGCTTTTACAGCTTGTCTCGTTCTAGAAGCCTTGCTATGGGTACTCTGCCCGAAGCGGGCTATGATGCCGGTAGTATGCTGGCCGTCATGGGTGATGCCTCTGCAGTTGAAGCTAAAATAAAATCTTTTGCTGGAGTGGAGATTGCTAATTATAATTCACCCGGACAGGTTGTTCTGGCGGGTTCCAGTGAAGGAATCAATGCGGCAAAGGATGCTCTGAAAAATGATGGTTTCTCCGTGGTTTCATTGCCTGTTTCTGCTGCTTTCCACTCTCCCTTAGTTGGATTTGCCGATAAACCATTTTCGGATGCCATTGAGGCACAAAAGTTTAATAAGCCGCACACGGCTGTTTTTTCCAATGTAACTGCAAAACAATATCCGGATTCTGCTAAGAAAATTAAAGACAGTTTTAAACTCAATATGCTGAACTCTGTGCAGTTTACCCGGGAAATTAATGAAATTGCCGATCAGGGTGGTACTATTTTTGTTGAATTCGGCCCTAAGAATGTTTTAACCAAATTAGTTGATGCTATTTTGGGTGATAGACCTCATATGGCTATTGCTATGAATGACTCTGCTAAGAAAAATAGTGATACTCTTTACCGGGATGCATTAGTGCAGCTGAAAGTAGCTGGAGTTGATCTCAATCTGAAAGATATTTATCAGTCTGATGTTGCAAAGCCTGCGCTTAAAAAAGCTGCTATGAATATCAGGCTCAATGGTGCTAACTATGTCAGTGATGCGACCAAAAAAGCATTTGATGATGCACTGAATGATGGTTATCAACTCACACTGCCGGCAAGCTTTAAAGAAACAGCTCAGGCGGAATCTGCGCCGGTTAGCCCACCTGCTGCTGCGGTTGTTGATACTGCTGTTATTGAACAGCGTGAACAACAGCCGGTTCAGACACAAACCATTCAGGTTCAGGCAATGGATCAATCTGACTGGTTAAAATCACAAACAGCTACTCTGAAGGCACATGAGATCTATCTGGAAAGTCAGAAAGACTATTCACAGGGTTTCTTTAATATGATGCATCATCTGGTGGATGAGTTTGGTACTAATAATAAAGAGGTTCCAGATAACATTACGAACGGCATGTCTGAAATGCACCAGTACCAGCAGCAGACTTTGCGAGTACATGAAAGCTATTTACGTAGTCAGATAGAGTTTAATCAGGCCACTCAACAGATGCTCAGTGGTCAAACACTTTTATTAAAACAAAGCACATCTGAGCACAATCCCGTAACTACATTTACTCAGGAAACGGTTAAAACACCTGTTCAGCAAGTGCCAGTTAATACTCCGTCAGCAGCGACAGTTAATATAGTTGAACCTGTTGCTGTATCTGTTTTGCCCGTTGTAACTCCTTCTCCCGTTGTAACACCTTCTCCCGTTGTAACACCGCCTGAGCCGGCAGCTGTATTAGAGGCTCAAACCATTCAAAAAGGTTTATTGGAGATTGTTCAGGATAAAACGGGTTATCCTATTGAAATGCTCG
>DAOVUE010000167.1 GCA_030632745.1 Pseudomonadota bacterium
ATGCTTCATATCATCATTGACAAGGACACTGCGTGCCTTATCAATAGTTGAAATATCACCATTGAGATCAACTAGTGCCATGAATTGCTGATATTGCTGTTGTGTAATATTAAATTTACACAACAGCTCAGATAATTCGGTCACTGCTTTGCGCTGCAAAACATCAAATAAGTTTTCTTCCTCATTTTTGTTCAAGCCGGCCTGACGCGCCAAACTGCGAAAAATACCCACATGCCCCAGGTCAATATGAAAATCATCAAGTCCTACAGACTTCAAAGTCTCAATCATCAATAGCAGGACTTCAATATCACTTTCGGGTCCATTATGACCATACAGTTCGACACCCACCTGCAATGGACTGCGTGACTGGGAAAAACCTTCAAAGCGAGTTTTTAAAACCTGACCAATATAGCAAAAACGGGATGGATGTTCAGTTTTAATATGATGGGCATCAATGCGGGCTATCTGGGGGGTCATATCCGCTCTTACACCTAACAGCTTACCGGAAATTTGATCGGTTAGGGTAAAAGTCATTAACTGCAGATCATGTCCGGTTCCTGTCAGTAGCGAATCCAGAAAATCAATCATCGGCGGCTCAACCAGATCATATCCCCAGCTGTGGTAAAGATCCAGCAGAGCACGGCGTTTTGATTCTATGGTTAATGCCCGGGGCGATAAAACTTCCTGAATACCTTCAGGCAATAACCAGCGATCTTTATTCAACATATCTTTAAATTTTAAGCGTTTAATTTTTAGTTTTTAATTTTTAAGCACATAAATCAGCACTGCACCCACGCTCATACTCACAAGACAACTCAAGCAAAATACCAGTTCACTCATTTCTGCAGCTCTGAGCATCATTTGCTTGAAAGACTTTGGGCTCAGTATGGGCAATAGTCCTTCCAGCACCAGCATCAAAGCACCTGCGACCAGGATTTCATTCCACATAAACAAAAAAATCCAGCTTTTAGACAAAAACTGGATTTTATACTATTTTAGCATTAGATGTTAGACTTATTTACTTTCTTTTGTGCTGGCTCAGGGCTGCTTCGTTTTAAAATAATCGAAGAAATCAGAGTCAGGTTCAATAACCATAATATCTGCTGCACTGCCAAAGGTATTTTTATACGCATTCAAACTACGATAAAAAGTAAAGAATTCCTTATTTTTACCATAGGCCTGAGCATAAATATCAGCGGCTTTAGCATCACCCTTACCACGAATTTGTTCCGCTTCTTTAAAGGCTTCTGCCTTGAGAATAGTGACCTGACGGTCAGCTTCAGCAGTGATTCTTGCCGCACTTTCATTTCCCTGGGCCCTCAGTTCTTTAGCAATTCGAGCCCGTTCTGTTTCCATTCTGCGGAAAATTTTATCGCTTACCCTGGGAGGAAATTCAATACGTTTAATACGCACATCAACAATACGAATACCAAACGGCTTCACATCTTTATTAGCAGATTTATTAATGTCATCCATAATAATATGACGTTCACCGGAAATCACCTCATGCATCACACGTCGACCAAATTCATTACGTAAACCTTCTTTGACGATGGTGGCTATACGTTCCTGTGCTATGTCCATATCACCACGCATAGACACATAAAATGCTTCCACATCTTCAATTTTCCACTGGATAAAAGAATCAACCACTACGATCTTCTTTTCTTCCGTCAGATAGTCTTCAGGTTTTGCATCAAAGGTCTGAATACGTTTGTCAAACTTTTTGATATTATTAACAAATGGAATTTGGAAATGCAATCCGGGTTCATAATCAGCACGCTGGATTTTACCCCATTTAAATAAAATGGCGGTTTCAGTTTCATTAACCACAAACAGTGAAGCTGAGCCTACAATGGTCACTACAAGTAGTGCTATAATGACTAATATTTTCATTATCGTCTCTCCCTGATAGAGGGTCTACTGGAACGGGATTTATTAGACTTGTTCTGCAATTGTCTCTGCTTATTAAAGTCCGGTGTATCATTAACTTCAACAGGCAGTTCATTCATCGATGCCGAACGAGAACCTCTCATCATTTTATCCAGCGGCAGGTACAATAAATTATTACTTCCCTTAGTATCAATCATTACTTTACTGGTGTTACTATAGACAGTTTCCATGGCATCCAGATAGAGTCGATCACGAGTCACCTCAGGTGCTTTTTCATATTCAGTTAAAACACTCAGGAAGCGAGAGGTATCACCTTCTGCTTCGGCAATAACCTTACCTTCATAGGCTTGTGCACCGGCAACTTGCTTGGCAGCAATACCACGAGCTTTGGGTATAACATCATTACTATACGCCTGGGCTTCATTGATATAACGTTCTTTATCTTCCCGGGCTGCATTCACATCTTCAAAAGCATCCTGTACCTGTGCAGGAGCCTTAGCACTCTGCAGAGTAAAACGAGTAATAATCAGACCGGTTTGGTAACGATCCAGAATTTGCTGTGCCAGCACACCAATATCAGATGCGATTTGGCTGCGTCCTTCGGTTAAAACAAAATCCATTTTATTTTTACCCACGATTTCACGTACAGCACTTTCAGAAACCTGTCGTAACACCACACCGGGCTCGCGAACATTAAACAGGAAGTGCTCAGCATTGCTTACTTTATACTGCACTGCGACTTTAATATCGACAATATTTTCATCTTTAGTCAGCATATAGGCTTCATGGACATTAGCACCAATATTCAAACTTCTGGAGGCACTGACATCCACTATGTAATAGTTTTGAATAAAAGGGGCATACCATTGAAGACCTGCATCTACGGTTTTATAGGATTGACCAAATTGCAGCACCACTGCTTTTTTACCCTGGTCAACGGTATAAATACCCGAC
Organism: Pseudomonadota bacterium; assembly: GCA_030632745.1. Lineage (GTDB taxonomy): Bacteria > Pseudomonadota > Gammaproteobacteria > GRL18 > GRL18 > GRL18. Next base: position 2,848 of record DAOVUE010000167.1, read on the forward strand.
ACAGCCCACAAGGCAACAGCAATAACAGCTGCAATGGAAAAAATAATAACCGGTATCCGGGTATTATTAAAACCACTGCCGCCAGAACCATTATTGCCGTCACCACCATTGTTACTGCCGTTACCACCTTTTTTAACAGCACCAAGTAGTTTATTGAATTTATCACTGAGGTTTTTAATCACTTCATCGAGATCAGGCGGACCCTGCTCTTTGTTGTTATTTTTATTACCCCAGGGATCATTGTTTTTTGGACCCCCCGGTTCATTCCAGGCCATTTAATACTCCATTTCTTTTTTTAAAATTAATAAAAGGTACTTGCAAAACAGCTCTTAGCTTCCCCCTTTTTTAAAGGGGGATAGAGGGGGTTTATTAACATTATTAATATCAATAACTTAGTTACTGAACAAAGTAACCCCCTCAGTCCCCCTTTAAAAAAGGGGGAGGAAAAAGCAAAAAATTTAGTGTTTGCAAGTACCTCAATAGTTTAAATCTTATACAACTATTTCTTCTATGTCTATTCAAATATCATGGGAACAGACTACGCCCCAATCATTATTCATCGCTTTCTGCTAACAACTGATTAAAACCTGATATCTTATTTAATTGTTCAAATTGTCTTTGCGTTGTTTCAATACACACCAGCCAGTCTCCTGACTCACTATATTTTTCTTCTAAGATATCAGCCCCATCGTGCAGAACAGAACGCCACTGACCTTCCTGCGGCGGTATTTTTAACCATTGCTGACGTCGTTCCTTACTAAAATAATCGGCAATAACCTCTAACAATAGTTCCAGGCCATGTTCATGCTGATCAAAGGTATCCATGGCTGATAACCAAACTCGCAATACCTTACCGGAAGGATCCCGTTCAACTCTGGCTTGCTGATCTTTAAGTAAATCAACTTTATTATAAACCAGTAATTGCGGTGTTTCCTCAGCACCTACATACTTTAAAACCGCATTGACTTCAGCAATATGTTTGCCCCGATTCTCTGTATGGGCATCAATTACATGTAATAATAAATCTGCTTCACGCGTTTCTAACAGGGTTGCATGAAAGGCTTCTACTAGATCATGGGGGAGGTCACTGATAAAACCAACCGTATCAGCCAGGACCATAGCTAGATTTTTAGGCAGTTCAACACGACGCAGGGTTGGATCAAGTGTAGCAAACAACTGATCTGCGACATAAACCGTTGATTTTGTTAGTTGATTAAAAAGTGTTGATTTTCCCGCATTAGTATAACCAACGAGAGAAACAGTGGGAAGTTCAGCTCTGCGTCGTGAACGTCGACTCTGTTCACGCTGCTTACGAACTTTTTCCAGGCGTTTATTAAGCTGTTTAATACGCACGTTCAATAAACGCCGATCGGTTTCCAGCTGAGTTTCACCCGGCCCGCGTAAACCAATACCACCTTTTTGCCGTTCAAGATGGGTCCAGCCTCTCACCAGGCGTGTAGACATGTGGCTTAGCTGGGCCAGTTCAACCTGTAATTTACCTTCATGGGAACGTGCTCTTTGAGCAAAAATATCCAGAATCAGACCGGTTCGATCAAGTACCCGGCATTGTAATAAGATTTCCAGGTTTCTTTCCTGGGCAGGTGATAATTGATGATTAACTAAAACCAGATCGGCCTGATGCAACGCAACTGCATCTTTAACTTCCTGAGCTTTACCGGTACCAATAAAATATTTGGCTTCCGGTCTATAACGTTTACCTTTAATAATAGTGACGGGATCAGCACCCGCGGAAGTTGCCAGGTCATAAAACTCATTTTGAGCTTCTTCCTGTTCGGCGGGCTTAATCTCGTGGTTATTTGTTTTTGGCAGAACAATATGTACCAGTACAGCACGTTCTCCGGTTCCACCCGGACGCTCAATTTCAAACAATGAAGCTACTCTTTAGTTGGTTGATGACTCTTAATGGGTTTATGGGTTTATGGGTTTATGGGTTTATGGGTTTATGAATCTATATAATATATAATGAGTTGATTAAGCCTTATTCTACCACAAAAATTAATCTGATGAGTTTTCTTCTATAGCCAGTTTGACATTTCTTGCGGGAACAATCGTTGAAATAGCGTGTTTATAAACCATCTGACTCACTGCATTTTTTAATAAAATCACAAATTGATCAAAAGATTCAACCTGACCTTGTAATTTAATGCCG
>DAOVUE010000343.1 GCA_030632745.1 Pseudomonadota bacterium
ATGAAAATCTTCACGATCAGAATTATATTGACAGCAATACCAATGGTATTGAAGAATTAAGAGCTGAAGTAGAAAAATAGGATCCCATCAGCGCGGCAAAAATCTGCGGTATTGATGAAGATACTATACGCAGCGTTGCCAGACTTTATGCGGGTGCAGGGGCGGCTATGTCAATCTGGACCATGGGTATTAATCAGTCCACTCATGGCTCTGATGGTGTGGTAGGTATTAATAATCTGGCGCTTATTACGGGTAATATAGGCAAACCGGGTGGTACGAGTTTGTCCATTACCGGTCAATGCAATGCCATGGGAACCCGCGAATGGTCATCCTGTTCGGGATTGCCGAATCATCGTTTATTAGAAAATGAACAGGATCGCATAGATATTGCAAAATTCTGGAATATTGATGTAGAGTTTTTGCCTAAAAAAAGAGGCATGTTTCAGACGGATATATACCATGCCATTGAAGCAGGTCATATCAAAGGAATGTGGTTAATTGCCACTAATCCTTTAAGCTCACTGCCCAATTCTGAACGGGTTCGCCGTGCCATGCAGAAACTGGAGTTTTGTGTGGTGCAGGATTGTTATGCTGACTCGGAAAGCAACCAATATGCTCATGTCTATTTACCCGCAGGCACCTGGGCAGAAAAAGAAGGGGTAATGACCAATACGGAGCGTCGTGTAAATCTGATCAATGCGATTACTCCACCGCCAGGTGAAGCCAAAGCGGATTTATGGATTTTTAATCAGGTGGCTAAACGCTTTAACTTTAGTAATAAAAGAAGTGATAATAAAGTTAATTTTCCGGAAAAATCTGCTGATATCTTTTTAGAAATGGGTGAACTTTCACAAGGTCGTCTGTCTGATATTTCCGGTATGAACCATGAATTATTAGAGAAAAACAGAGGCATTCAATGGCCTTATACGGAGAAACAGGCTGCAGCAGGTATTGCGCCAACTGCGGGCGGTGTGCGCTTATATACTGAGCCGGCCAGCTTTAGATATGCGGACGGAAAAGCCAAATTAATTCCTCTGCCCTTTATTGACAACAACGAAGTTCCAGATGAAAAATTTCCTATCTGGCTTAATACCGGAAGGCTTATTGAACACTGGCATGGACGTACTAAAACCGGAAAAATCGGCAATAACAATAAATACAGTCCCATCCCCTTTATTGAAATTAATCCTGATCTGGCTTTAGAGCTGGGGATAAGACGAGGGGACTATGTACGTCTGGTTTCACGACGTTCGGATGCAGTGGTGATGGCCACTCCAACCCATCGTGTACCCAAGAATATGGTGTTTTTACCTTTTCATTTTCACGATTGTGCCAATCGCTTAACCCTGGGCCTGCTGGATCCGCATTCACGACAACCGGCTTATAAACAATCCGCCATACGTATAGAACTTCTGCAAGATCAAAAAGCTGCAGCTCTATTAAGTATGGAAATGAGTAAATTTTAGATATTGATTGGCTTTTGGTTAGATCTTGATTAGATCTTATTAGCTTTCATTAAAAAGAATTGGAATAAAGAAAATGTTTGAACGAAGAGATAATGAACCTGATTATGCGATACTTAATAAGGTTGAGAGTTTATCGAATAACCGTTATGGAACACCTATTGAAACGGTACAGAATAATAATTCTCTGAGAAATGAATCACTTAATATTAATCGGGACTGTGCGATTGGTGATAATCCCGATCGTTATAAACAGCATGGTTTTTATTTTAATGCAGATAACTGCATTGCCTGTCATGCCTGTGAAGCGGCCTGTAGTGAAAAAAATGATAATCCTGCTCATATTGCCTTTCGCTCTGTGGGTTTTGTTGAAGGCGGCACTTATCCAGCCTATCAACGTCTCAATATTTCCATGGCCTGTAATCATTGTGATGATCCGGTGTGTTTAAAAGGCTGTCCTACCCGTGCGTATACCAAATTTGCAGAATATGGTGCGGTATTACAAGACCCTGATATTTGTTTCGGCTGCGGTTATTGTACCTGGGTCTGCCCCTATAATGCACCACAACTGGATGCGGAGAAAGGGCAGGTCACTAAGTGTAATATGTGTGTTGATCGACTTGAAGTCGGACTAAAACCGGCCTGTGTTTCAGCCTGTTTAGGTAATGCACTAGACTTTGGCGTGATAGAAAATATCCCGGATAAACGTTCCCAGGCTAAAATCGATATTCCCGGCTTTCCAAGAACCGATATTACTCACCCTAATATTCGTTTTCAGCAGACACGCACAACCCAAAGGGATATGACCCGGGTGGATCAAACGGCCATTAAATACCATCGTAATGATGAGCCGTCTACTGAATTTGAAGAAAGCTCTTTCATACCGGAACTGGACCCTAAGCAGGGTTTTCAACGTCAATGGAACTTAAAGAAACTTTTGACCTCCCATGAAAATGCACATATCGTTTTTACACTGAGTGCTCAATTAGTGATGGGGGCTTTTTTATGGTTATTTGCAGGTACTTTTATCGGCAATGCTGATAATGGATTAGGCACTTTATCTTCCAGTTCAACTTATTTACCCGGCCTGGTTATTTTAGTTGTTTTGATTACTATCGGTTTGTATAAATTAAATATGCACCTGGGTAAACCGCATCGTTTTTACCGTGGATTTTATAACCTCAGGTATTCACCGGTCAGTCGTGAAATTGCAGGTGTGAGTTTGTTCTTTGCAGGACTGGTCTTATTTACGCTATCGGCACTGTTTGATCATCCTCTTTTCACTGCCCTACAATTAATTGCCGGCGTTATTGCGCTCACCGGACTGATCATTGGCGGTTATTTTATGTATAAGCTGTATCGTATAGAAGCCCGTCCTTTCTGGAATCATATCAATACGGCCGCTTCTTTTATTGGAACAGGTTTAGTACTGGGTTCCCTTTTTATCCTATTACTTAATACTGCTGTAGGTGTTATACCTCAGCAGTTGAATCCCCTGTTGTTATTGACTATCAGCCTTGGATTAATGATTGAAATGGCAGGCTTATGGCTGCATCGTAAAAGTCTTAAAACGGCTAAAA
>DAOVUE010000197.1 GCA_030632745.1 Pseudomonadota bacterium
CAAGTTGTAACATAGTAAGATGCTCTGGTTTTCAGGTATTAGGGATTTGGTATTAATTGAAATACCAGTTTTTTTGCTCTTAGCTTCCCCCTTTCTTTAGAAGGGGGATTGAGGGGGTTGCAAATCAACAACTTAAACCCCCTCAGTCCCCCTTTGAAAAAGGGGGAGGCAAAAGCATAGCAGTTTTGCAGTTACTTCAGGTATTATATCAATATTAATAAAATTTTTTCTAGGCTATTGTTTATGAGGTATTGTTTTGAACGACGACTTTCAACGCATTAAGCGCTTACCCCCCTACGTTTTTAATATTGTTAATGGATTAAAGGCCAAGGCGCGAGCTCAGGGTGAAGATATCATTGATTTTGGTATGGGAAACCCGGATCAACCGACTCCCAAGCATATAGTCGATAAAATGGTTGAGGCGACCCTGCGCAATGATACCCATCGCTATTCCATGTCCCGTGGAGTGCCGCGTTTGCGTAAAGCGATTTGCAACTGGTATAAACGCAGCTATGATGTTGATCTGGATCCTGAATCTGAAGCTATAGTGACCATTGGTTCTAAAGAAGGCCTGGCTCATCTGGCTCTGGCAACCGTTGGTCCCGGAGATGCGGTGTTAGTTCCTAATCCCTCTTATCCTATACATCCCTATGGTTTTGTTATTGCGGGAGCAGATATTCGTCATGTTCCTATGACTCCCAATGTGGATTTTTTTGCGGAATTAGAAAAAGCGATCAAGGATTCATGGCCCAAGCCAAAAATGCTGGTGCTCAATTTTCCCGGGAATCCGACGACACAATGTGTTGAATTAGAATTTTTTGAAAAAGTCGTTAAAATTGCCCGTGAACATGGAATCTGGGTCGTGCATGATATTGCTTATGCTGAAATAGTCTTTGACGGCTATAAAGCCCCGTCGATATTAGAAGTTCCCGGCGCTAAAGATATTGCAGTAGAATTCTATTCTTTATCCAAAACCTATAATATGCCGGGCTGGAGAGTAGGTTTTATGTGTGGTAATGCAACCCTGGTTGCTGCTTTGACCCGAATTAAGTCCTATCTTGATTATGGTATGTTTACGCCCATTCAGGTTGCGGCTATTCATGCTTTGGACGGACCTCAGGAATGTGTTAAAGAAATTAGAATGATGTATCAGGACAGAAGAGATGCGCTGTGTTCCGGTCTGGATTCTATCGGCTGGAGAGTAGAAAAACCTAAGGCGACTATGTTTGTCTGGGCTCCTATTCCTGCAGAATATAAACAAATGGGCTCACTGGAGTTTTCTAAGAAATTATTGATAGAAGCTAAAGTTGCTGTTTCTCCAGGCATTGGTTTTGGTGAATACGGGGATGATCATGTGCGCTTTAGTTTGATTGAAAATGAACATAGAACCCGTCAGGCTATCCGGGGCTTACGGGAGATGTTTAAAAAAGATGGGGTCGGAGCCTTTAGGCCCGGCTCATAGTAAATTAACTTTGGATTAAGCAGGGCAGTTGCTATAATACCGCCCAATTAAATTGTAAACAATAAATGGAGAGTCATTTGAAACCGGTTAAGGTTGGATTATTAGGATTAGGCACTGTGGGCGGCGGTACGGTTAATGTTCTGCAACGCAATGCGGAAGAAATTGCTCGTCGTGCCGGACGCGGGATTATTATCAGTCATGCAGCAGCAAGAGATATTAATAAACCTCGTATCTGTCGCACGGATGGCATTGAATTAACAGAAAATCCCAATGGTGTTGTTACCGATCCTGATGTTTCTATTGTTGTTGAACTGATTGGCGGGGATACTCTGGCCCGTGAGTTAGTACTCAAGGCCATTGCTAATGGCAAGCATGTCGTTACTGCTAATAAAGCTCTTATTGCTAAACATGGCAATGAGATTTTTTCAGCAGCACAGAAAAAAGGTGTAATGGTTGCTTTTGAAGCAGCTGTCGCAGGTGGTATTCCTATCATCAAGGCCATTCGTGAAGGTCTTGCGGGTAATAAAATTGAGTGGTTAGCCGGTATCATCAATGGTACGGGTAATTTTATTTTAACTGAAATGCGTGACAAACAACGTGATTTTGACTCAGTGTTATCAGAAGCACAACGTTTGGGCTATGCCGAAGCCGATCCTACTTTTGATGTTGAGGGTATTGATGCAGCACATAAGCTGACTATTCTGGCCTCAATTGCTTTTGGTATTCCACTGCAGTTTGAAAAAGCCTACACTGAAGGTATCAGCAAAATCACTCGTGAAGATGTAGATTATGCAACCGAACTGGGTTATAGCATTAAGCATCTGGGTGTGACACGTCGTACTGAGAAAGGCATAGAACTACGTGTTCATCCGACCTTAATTCCTAAGCGCCGTTTAATTGCAAATGTTGACGGCGTTATGAATGCGGTATTGGTTAAAGGGGACGCTGTGGGTTCAACCTTATATTATGGTGCAGGAGCTGGTGCTGAAGCCACAGCTTCTGCTGTTGTAGCTGATATTGTTGATGTTGCCCGGGTGCTGACAACCGATCCTGGAAACCGTGTTCCTCATCTGGCATTTCAGCCTGAATCATTATCTAATGTACCTATTTTACCGATTGATGAAATTGAAACTTCCTATTATCTACGCATAACAGCCTCTGATGAGACAGGTGTATTAGCCAATATAACCAGTATTCTGGCTGATAATGACATCAGTATTGATTCTATGCTGCAAAAAGAACATGGAAAGGATAATACGGCAACTATTATTATTGTCACCCATACCACTATTGAAAAGTATATGAATAATGCTCTGGAAAAAATTCATGCTCTGGATGTAGTTGATGGTGACGTCGTGCGTATTCGCTTAGAACATCTGGATGCAGATTAAAAAACTTTCTTTTATTATACCGGGTCTTATCGATCCGGTACCTTATCTTAAACAGATACCTGTCTCTGAACTGCCCGAGTTAGCTGTTTTTTCAACCCTATTGTCACGTGGGGCACGTGGGAAGTTCGCCTCAAATTTAATAGATACTTCACTCAACAATTATTATCATTGTCTTTTTAATGAATTAGGCTCTCCATTGGCTGATGGCTCTCCACCTATTGCCAGTGTATCCTATCTTATTGATGCCGGATCAGATGATACAGATTCTGACAGCAGTGTTGTTAATAATAAGTGGATTATGCGGGCTGATCCCTGTTTTATGGCGCCGGATCGCGATCAGCTTAAATTAGTTGAAACTAAATTAGAACTTTCATTAGCAGAGTCACAACAGCTGGTTGATGAAATTAATCAATTTTTTCATACTTTTGATGAAGAAAATTTCTGGAGTTTACACGCAGCTTCAGCCGATCACTGGTATATTGTGTCGGAACGTCCTATAAGAATTAATTCAGTGCCGCCCGAAAAAGTGCTGCAGCAGTCAGTTAAAACTTTTCTGTTTGAAGGAGATGACAGTAAACACTGGATAAATTTATTTAATGAATTTCAAATGATTCTGCACCAGAGCGCTGTTAATAAAAATCGTATAAAACAGGGCCGCCTAGCGGTTAATAGTGTCTGGTTCTGGGGCGGCGGGGAGTCAATTGATGTCTCCTCTAAGCCACAGAAAACTCAAACCAGGCATAGTGTTTATAGCAACAATAGTGTTGCCGGAGGTTTAAGTTTATTGCACCATTATGACTATAATGATTGTCCGGACCGCTATCAAATAAGCTCTCAGCTGCCAAGTGAAGTTCAGGAAGTGACTTATATTATTGAAGACTTTATGCAGCCTATGCAAAATAAGGATATTTTTACCTGGGTCGGCTTATTGCAGCAATTTGAACAACAGTTTTTAATTCCATTATTTGAAGAGATCAAAGCAGGAAGAGTTGCTGAAGTTGAGTTCATATCTCCCACGGGGAAAAGACTGTTATTAACGAAGAAATTAGTCACACGCTGGTGGCGAAAAATAAAACCGTATCATGTCTTACTGGGCAGTTAATGAACGTTCCTAAGTAACTTAAAATATTGCAACCATTAGGGCAGCCGTAAAATGTGTTATATTTCTAAGTTCCTAACCCCCCCTCAGTCCCCCTTTAAAAAAGGAGGAAGCTAAGAGCAAAAAAACTAGTATTTCAATTAATACCAGATCCCTTAGCCCTGTTAAGCTCTGTAAGCATTATAGACGATGACTCCTTAGACAAAAACCCGTTGCCTGCTATTGACAGGATCTAAATGCACATTAAAAAAGAAAAAAATATTTATTTAGCTGCACTACTCTATATTGCATGGGTCATTAGCTTCTCACTAGTCAATTACTATCAGGCTAAGATAGAACTCCTTTCCACTTTAGATGAGCAGCTTAAATCGGCTGCACTGGCTATCCCTTACATTCTCCCGGATGGTTTCCACCATAAGGATATGTCAAAAGAAAGCGTTTCGGGTGAAGAAGACCGGCTGCTGCTTGCTAAATTACATGACTATGCTCAAAAAAGTAATATTTATTATCTGTATTCGATGATCATGCAAAACGGTAAAATTTACTTTTCATCTGCCAGTGCAACAGAACAGGATTTAATAGACAATGGCGGTAAAGGCTTTTATTTTTATCATTATTATTA
>DAOVUE010000083.1 GCA_030632745.1 Pseudomonadota bacterium
AAATCCTAGTATAGATCATAATGAGCAATATAAAAAAACGATTCGATCACATTAAACAACGTATTGATCAGGCACTTGAGTCCAACGAGCGTTTATTGACAAATCCTGTCAGCTTACTTGCCGTCAGCAAACGCCATCCCCGGGAAAAAATTCAGGCTCTATATGATTTAGGGCAAAGAGATTTTGGTGAAAGTTATGTTCAGGAAGCATTGGAAAAAATCCGGCAATTATCACATCTGGACATTATATGGCATTTTATCGGCCCTATTCAGTCCAATAAAACCAGACAAATTGCCCGGCATTTTCAATGGGTTCATTCAGTTGACCGATTAAAAATAGCCCGTAGACTGAGTACACAGCATTCAGAAAATGCCCTTCCATTAAATATTTGCTTACAAATTAATATCAGTCAGGAAACTCAAAAGTCCGGTTTTTCCCTTCTCGAAATCAATGCTGCTGTTAAAGAAATTATGACTTTGCCTAATCTGGCTCTTCGGGGTCTGATGGCGATACCAAAAGCAGAACCAACCATAGACAGGCAGCGAATTGCTTTCCGGCAATTAAAACAATTAATGCAGCAGCTTAATCAAACTCATAATCTCAACATGGATACTCTTTCCATGGGAATGTCTAATGATCTGGAGGCGGCCATTGCTGAAGATGCCACTATTATTCGTGTCGGAACCGCACTTTTTGGTGCCAGGGAATATTAACCTAGAAAACTTTAGCAAAAAATAGAAGCTACTGAATAATTACAAATATGATACAATTAAAGTCAATACGTAGAGGCGCTGCATGCAACGTCTTTTCTAACATAAATCAGATCTCTATTTAGGCAGATTAATGATTAATAAAAAAATTGGTTTTATTGGTTCCGGTAATATGGCATTCAGCCTGGTTGGAGGCTTAAGCAGCACGGGTGTTAAGGGACAAAATATCTGGGTTAGTGATCCAGATAATGAAAAAACCTCTCAAATGGCAGCGAATTATAGCGTTAATATCAGTACCGATAATGTTGAGCTGGTAAAAACAGTCGATATTATTATTTTAGCAGTGAAACCACAACAACTTGCTATGGTCTGTCAGCAGATTGCTGCTGCAGCTTCTCAATCCAGGCCTTTATTCATTTCTATTGCCGCTGGAGTCTTATGTGAAGACATTGAACGCTGGCTTGCTGCAGATGCTGAAAAAAGTAATCCTTTAGCCCTGGTTCGTTGTATGCCCAACACCCCTGCCCTGGTACAAAGTGGAGCGACAGCACTGTATGCCAATCCGCAGGTTAGTGATGAGCAAAAAACTCTGGCTGAGTCAATATTACGTTCTGCAGGACTTACTTTGTGGCTGGATGACGAAACTGATATGAATGCTGTGACTGCATTATCCGGTAGCGGTCCGGCTTATTTTTTTCTCATCATGGAAGCGCTGGAAAATGCTGGCATAGAGTTAGGACTGGATAAAAAAACAGCCCATCTATTGGCCATTCAAACAGCCTTTGGTGCATCAAAAATGGCTCTGGAAAGTAACGATTCGCCTGAACTTCTCAGAAAAAAAGTAACATCACCTGGCGGTACGACTGAAAAAGCTATCAGTATTTTACAGGAAGGGAACATAGAACAATTATTTTTTACAGCATTAGCGGGAGCAAAACAGCGTTCAATAGAACTATCCCAAATGTTTGGGGATGCTAAACCCACTTTAGAAAAATCAGGTAAATAAGCAATGAATAATTTTTTAATCAATGCAGGCTCCTATTTAATCAGCACTATAATAGGCCTGTATATTATTATTGTTTTATTACGATTTTTACTGCAGCTGGTGAAAGCCGATTTTTATAACCCGGTTTCACAATTTATTGTTAAGGCAACCAGTCCCGTTTTAATTCCAATGCGTCGTTTTATACCCGGCTTGCTTGGCCTTGACATCGCATCCTTATTGCTGGCTTATAGTTTACAATGCATGGAAAATTTTTTACTATTTGCCTTACGAGACATCCCCTTAAGTCCACTTTTTATTCTCTGGCATAGTATTGGTTCATTATTAACCTTATTACTTTATATCTACTTTTTTGCTATTCTAATTCAGGTGATTATCAGCTGGGTTAGTCCTGGTACTTACAATACGGCAACCGCTCTGATTCATCAGATTACAGAGCCGGTTATGAGGCCTGCAAGGAGGCTTTTACCCCCGTTCTCCGGCTTTGATTTATCACCCATTGTTGTTTTTGTTGCTTTAAACATTTTAATTATGTTTGTTCCAGTGCTGTTTGGTTAATTTCTGCCAAATCGTCCCTTATCCCTAAATTCATAGCTATTGCTCAAACTTAAATCGCTTATTGATAGTTGAACCTAAAAATTTGAACCTTATCACTATATCAATAACACACTATGATAAGATTCAGCATGTTTAACTTGTTTTTTTATTCCCTAATCAAAGAAAAATAGATAAAAGATAAAGAATATGGAAAATGAAAATTTTTTCGAGAATATCAATGCTTATGGAAAATGGAAAAGTGAGTTAATCACAGCAATTCAGCAATTTCAGGATTGGCTTAATACAACCAGGCTTGAGGATAGTGAGCAAAGTCTTAAAATATATGAAACACTGCAAACCTTAAAATATGACCGTATAACCATGGCCTTTGTGGGTGAATTTTCCCGCGGAAAAACAGAACTTATTAATGCCATTTTCTTTTCTCAATTCAAACGTCGTCTGCTCAGCAGTGAAGTCGGACGAACTACCATGTGCCCCACTGAACTGTTTTATGATATTGATGAACCCAGGCCTTACATGCGCCTGTTACCCATTGAAAGTCGCTTAGAAGATACCAGTCTTACAGAACATAAACAAAACCCGCTTAACTGGACTCATATCCAGCTCGATATTTCTTCACCGGACAGTATGGCCGATTCTTTTGCTCAGATCACTCATACTAAAACGGTTAAAGCCTCAGAAGCCAAACGCCTGGGTCTATATGACATTATCACTGATCACAACGGCACTGAAATTCCCGATGATAAGGCAGTTCAAATTCCTATGTGGCGCCATGCTTTAATTAACTTCCCGCATCCATTTTTAGAGCAGGGTTTAACCATTTTAGATACACCCGGACTAAATTCACTAGGTAATGAACCAGAATTAACTATCAGTATGCTTCCCAATGCACAAGCAGCCATTTTTGTGCTTGCGGTTGATACCGGTGTCACACGTTCCGACATGGATATCTGGCGTCGGCACCTGAAAAGTTTCCGTAGAAATCACAATAATGGTTTAGTTGTTGCGCTCAATAAAATTGATACCTTATGGGATGATTTAAAATCTGAGCAGGAAATTAAGGACAGTATTCAAAGACAATGCACGGAAACCGCCAAAACCTTAGGTCTCGATGATAAACATGTTCTTGCCATCTCTGCTCAGAAAGGCCTGATAGGTCGAATTAAAAACGATGCCGATCTGGTTGAAAAAAGTAACTTGCTCATTATGGAAAATATTCTTTGTAATGAAATTCTGCCTCAAAAAGAGCTGCTGGTGCGTAATACTCTGATTAATGATGTCATCGATATGATGCAAAGTTCTAAAAGCATCTTATTGGGGCAGTTTAATGCACGAAAAAAATCCATTACCAGCCTGTCAGGTATAAGTGGAAAAAATGAAAGTGTCATTCAGAAATTACTTGAAAAAACTCGCGAAGAACAAAAAATTTATCATCGAAACGCTGAGAATTTACAAGCCAGCCGGCAAATTTTATCCAGTCAGCAAAAACGCCTGCACAGCATTATTACCTTAGGAAAATTAGATCAGCAAATTAACCAGTCTCGTACACTAATGAAAGGCAGTTGGACAACCACTGGTATGAAAACAGCCATGAAAGTATTATTTGAGCATATCAGCAGCACGATTATCGAGGCTGAAAAACAAATTGAACTCACCAATCGCCTGCTCAATTCTATCTATAACCGCTTTCAAACTGAAAATGAAGAAACTAATATTAAACCTAAATTATTTTCAGTAGCATCTTACAAGCAGGAAATTAAACTACTTTATGAAGATGCGGAAGAATACCGTACCAGCGTATACTCTACCATGACAGAACAAAGCTTCGTTATTAAAAAGTTCTTTATCTCTCTGGTCAGCCGTGCAAGAAATATTTATTTTCAACTCAACAAAGACTCTGATGACTGGGGTAAACGTATTTTGACCCCCTTAATTCACCAGGTTAAGTCTCATAAGCAGGAACTACAGATCCGTTTGGAACAACTAAAAAAAGCAGGCCAGTCCAGAGAGAGCATTACTGAGCGCATAAGCGCCCTCACCAGAGAAGCAAAATTGTTACAAAAACACATCATTGATGCAAATGCAATGCTGGCCGCTATTAATTCTCCCATGCCCGTCATTCTTCATAAAAACAAGACTGCGGAAAAGGACACCGCAATACAGGCTTAATTTCTCTAGGTTCAATATTCTATAAACAGGCTGAAAATATAATGATTGGACTGCTGCAAAGAGTTGCCTGGGCAAAAGTTGTAGTGAATGAACGGCTGATTGGAGAAATTAATCAGGGAATTTTAGTTCTGATCGGTATGGAAAAAAAAGATCAATCTGAACAGGCTGATAAACTCCTGCACCGTTTACTCAATTATCGTATTTTTGCAGATGATGAGGACAAAATGAATCTGAGTGTGATGGATATTCAGGGCGGGGTTTTATTAGTACCCCAATTTACTTTAGCCGCTGATACAAAAAAAGGCATGCGTCCCGGTTTCAGCTCCGCTCTGCCCCCGGCAGAAGCACATAAACTGTTCAGCTACCTGCTTGAGCAGTGCCGGAATAAATACTCTAAAGTTGAAGCAGGACAATTTGGCGCTGATATGCAAGTATCACTGCTCAATGACGGGCCGGTTACGTTTTCATTGACATCTTAAGACGTTGCATGCAACGTCTCTACGTCCGAGAATAGAAATACCCCTGAGTGCCGCCCGGAGGAAGTGCCCTATTTTTGAGCCACCAGCATCGCTTCATTGCGAAAACCTTTTGTGCTATCTCCCAGAGTTCCTTCTTCCCGATAATAACGTATTGTTAAGGTAGAAAACAGCTTTAAAAGTTCATTAGTCTGCAGACGAAAATCATTATTTTTTGGACCTGGACTTGCACCTTTCAGCCGTTCAGCCTCTTTATTAACAACGACATCCTGAACAAAGGTCTGATAAAAAATCAAACCACCCGGTCTGAGAGCAGCAATTATTGTTGGGATCATTTCCCTTAGTAAAAAGCGACTGACAAGAATGACATCAAAACTTGCGGCTAATAATTCCTGCTGCGTTATATCACATTGTTTAGAGTGAACATTTAATTGCTTCTGCTGAGCAAATTGCTGTACTTTTTTTATGGCTGCATCTGAAATATCCCACGCATAGCTGTCATAGCCGAGCTCGGCCATTTTTAAAGCATTAGCTCCCAAACCACAAGCTAAGTCTAAACTCTTTCCATAAGCTGATGTCCTGTGCAGCAAAAGATGTTCATTACGAGCTAAAACATCTATCACCTGGTTCGGAGCAGTTGCTGATGCGTAGCGAACATTCCATTTAGTTCTTATATCATTCATAATTCATAATTCCGGCTTCTAACTACGCCAGAATGATGGCGTAAGAATCACTAATAAGGTAAAAATTTCTAAACGTCCCAGCAGCATAGCAAAACACAGTACCCACTTGGAAAAATCATTGATACCCTGATAATTTGCACCCACGTCTCCCAGACCAGGCCCCAGATTGTTAAGACAGGCAGCCAAAGCCGAGAATGCCGTCACCTGATCAAGCCCCGATGCCATAAGCAGCAGCATCATGACGCTAAAACTCGCTATATAAAGTGCAAAGAAACCCCAAATTGCATTACTGACATTTTCCGGCATTACCTTACCGCCAATTTTAACTGGAATTTGTGCACTGGGATGAATCAGTCTGAAAATTTCTCTTAAGCCCTGTTTGAATAATAAGATAAAGCGAATCACTTTCATACCGCCACCTGTTGATCCCGCACAACCGCCAATAAAACTAAGGAATAACAGCATAACAGGAAGAAAGCCCGGCCAGTTATAATACTCAGCAGTGGTAAAACCAGCTGTTGTACCAATAGAGATGGTTTGAAAAATACCATGATGCAAAGCATTTCCCCAGCTTTCAAAGGTATTGGTAAAGTGCAGGTAAAGCACTGAAATCATAGATGCTGCGGCTAGAATGGCAAGATAAACCTTAAACTCAACATCAAAAAAATAGACTTTTAAGCTATTTGAACGTAAAGCACTAAAGTGCAATGCAAAGTTAACGCCCGCTACAAGCATAAAAAAACCAGCGATCATCTCAATCACTTCACTATTAAAAAAACCGATCGACGCATCATGGGTTGAGAAACCGCCAATGGCAACTGTAGAGAAGCTATGGGCTATGGCATCAAATAAAGTCATTCCAGCGGCCCAGTAGGCTAGAGCGCAGGCTATTGTTAAGCCTAAATAAATATACCAGAGTGCTTTGGCCGTTTCAGTAATTCTTGGAGTGAGTTTATTATCCTTCACCGGTCCGGGTGTTTCGGCACGATATAACTGCATTCCACCCACACCCAGCATAGGTAATACGGCAACGGCCAGAACAATAATTCCCATACCGCCGAACCATTGCAGTTGTTGTCGATAATAGAGTATAGAACGCGGCATTTCATCCAAACCCACCAGTACCGTCGCACCCGTTGTGGTTAGTGCTGAAATAGATTCAAATAACGCATCGGTAAAGTCCACCTGAAGAGTATGAGAAAAGTACAGCGGCAGGGTTCCAACCAGTCCAAAAACAAACCAGAATAAAACCACCACCACAAAACCATCTCTGATTTTAAGGTCATGACGATATTTTCTTACCGGCAGCCAGAC
>DAOVUE010000327.1 GCA_030632745.1 Pseudomonadota bacterium
CCAGCTGCTGCCGTCAATTTTCGCGCAGGTATTGTCAGGCATCACTCTGGGCAGGTTTTCCAATAAACCACCACCGGTAATATGGGATAAAGAATGAATGTCCAGTTCACTGTGCAGGGCTAATAATGACTTAACATAAATACGGGTCGGTTCTAATAAACGCTCACCCAGGGTGGCTCCATCAAAGTCACTGTCTAAATCAGCACCTGATACTTCAATGACTTTTCTTATTAAAGAATAACCATTGGAATGCGGGCCACTTGATGCAAGACCTAGAAGAATATCACCGTCTTTGACCTTAGCACCGTCAATAATCTGATCTTTCTCAACAATACCGACGCAAAAACCAGCCAGATCGTAATCTTCACCCTCATACATACCGGGCATTTCAGCGGTTTCACCACCGGTCAGCGCACATCCTGACTGGATACAGCCCTCACTGATGCCTTTGATAACATCAGCGGCTGTTTCAATATCCAGTTTTCCAGTGGCATAATAATCAAGGAAAAAGAGGGGTTCAGCACCCGCAACAATGAGATCATTAGCACACATGGCTACCAGGTCAATACCAATGGTATCGTGTTTGCCTATCATTAAGGCCAGCTTTAACTTGGTTCCGACACCGTCAGTGCCTGAAACCAATACAGGATTCTTATAACGATCCAGAGGCAGTTCAAATAGAGCACCAAAACCGCCTAAACCACCCAGTACGCCAGGTCGATGGGTGGCTTTAGTATACGGCTTGATACGTTCAATCAGTGAATTTCCTGCATCAATATCAACCCCTGCATCACGATAACTAAGAGATTGTTTGTTATTTTGCTGACCCACCTGAATACTCCGCTGAAGATTGTAAGAATGAAAGCGCATATTATACTGATAAGTCATGTAAAATTCATCTATCAATTTTCTAATTAAATTATCGGTTATAATGGGCAAATGAATTTAAAACAAAATGAAGCAATGGAAGATAAGTCGGTAGAAAGTGAAAAAAAGCAGTTTGTAGTGGCTGCTGATTCTTATGGCCAGCGTCTGGATCAGGTGCTGGTGGGATTTTTACCTGACTATTCGCGCTCCCGAATACAGAAGTGGATCAAACAGGGTCATGTTCTTGTTAATGGTGAAACGTCTAAGGCAAAGATGAAAGTGAGTGGCGGGGAAACCTTGTCCATCACTATTGAGCAGGAACGGCAGGGGGAATGGCTGGGAGAAAATATTCCACTGCATATTATTTATGAAGATGATAGTATTTTAGTCATTAATAAACCGGTTGGTCTGGTGGTGCATCCCGCTGCTGGAAATTATAACGGAACCTTATTGAATGCCTTGCTATATCACTGTCCTGAACTGATTAATATTCCCCGTGCCGGTATTGTGCATCGTCTGGATAAGGATACTTCAGGTTTATTAGTGGTGGCAAAAACACTGACCGCTCAAACCCACCTGGTTAATCAATTGCAGAAGCGTGCTTTTGAACGTGAATATGAAGCGATAGTGATGGGAGAGATGACGGGGGGAGGGACGGTCAATGCCCCTATAGGCCGTCATCCTGTTCACAGAATTAAAATGTCCGTGGTCAAAAATCCCAACAATGGCAAGGAAGCCATTACCCATTATAGAATTAAGGAACGCTTGCAACATTATACCTGTGTTCAGGTTAAGCTGGAAACGGGTCGAACGCACCAGATTCGTGTGCATATGGCTTATATCAATTATCCTGTGGTGGGGGATCCGGTGTATGCCGGGCGGCTTAGATTACCTGCCGATTGCAGTGATGCTTTAAAACAATTCTTTTTAAATTTTAAACGTCAGGCTTTACACGCCCGTAAATTAGGCCTGCAGCATCCAGTGTCAAAGGAATGGATGGAGTGGGAAGTTGAGGCTCCTGAAGATATGCAGCAGCTTAAGACGCTGCTTCGAAACCTTTAGCTCCCTTCCCTTAATAAGAGAATACTGACTATTGAGCCCTGTTAATACATTTATAATACCTGACTGGGATGCACCGGTTAATATTAAATCTCTGGTCACCACTCGAAAAGGCGGCTTTAGTCAGGCGCCTTTTGATAGTTTTAATCTGGGATATCATGTGGATGATGATCCTGCCTGTGTAAAACAAAATCGTCGCTTATTAGCGCATCAACTGCCCTCAGAACCTGTCTGGCTGAACCAGCTGCATAGTGATGTGGTGCTTGATGCAGCTGAGCTTGTTGCTGCTGAATTTGTTGCTGATACTAATACTGATGCTGACGGCAGCTATACCACACAGAATAATATTGTTTCAGTGGTGCTTACAGCAGACTGTTTGCCTGTGCTGATGTGTACCCGACAGGGAGATGCGGTTACTGCACTGCATGCGGGCTGGCGGGGTTTGGCCAATGGTATTCTGGAACGGGGAGCGATGAAGTTACTTAAAGCCAGTGGACATAGGCCTGAAGACCTGCTGGTCTGGTTTGGACCCGCCATTGGTCCTGAAAAATTTGCAGTAGGGGATGAGGTTAGGGAAGAATTTCTCAGCAAGTCTCAGCATAAAGAACTTATTTCCCAATGTTTTATTGCTGCAGAAAGTGACTTAAAGAAAATCAAATGGCTGGCCAATATTTATCGCTTGGCTGAGTACAGATTATCCGCATTAGGTATTGAAAATTTCTCAGGCGGGAACTATTGTACTTATAATAATAACGATCTTTTTTATTCCTATCGGCGTGATGGAAAAACAGGGCGTATGGCCAGTTTGATATGGATTGAATAGGCTAAACTCAGGAACGTTCACGAAATAACTCAGACACACGCTAGTCTATTTGTCCGTATTCTTCACTGTAAAAATAGTTATGTAGGGCAACTACACGCCTATTTTCACAATAAAGAATACAAATAAATATCCTGCGCTACTTGCCTAAGTTATTTCGTTCACGTCCCTTAAAAGCAAAGAGAAAAATATGAAGCAATGGAAAATGTTAACACTGGTTGGACAGGACAGACCGGGTATTGTGGCCAAAATAACTACAGCCTTATATGAACTGGGTGCTCAATTGGGTGAAGCCTCTATGATGCGGCTGGGTGGAAATTTCACCATTATGCTGATGCTCAAAAGTGATCAATCAATTGAACAACTTAACCAGTGTATAGCATCGGTCTCTAAAGAAATGAATTTGAGCAGTTCTTTTCAGGAAATTGAAGCTAATCTGCATCAGCATGA
>DAOVUE010000033.1 GCA_030632745.1 Pseudomonadota bacterium
CCCATGTTTTGCAGCACCAGGCGCAAATTGGTTCCGGTGAGGGCACTATCGGTGGTTTTGGTAACTACAATCTCACCTTCCCGCGGAGCAAGTTCTGTAACAATCTGGGCATCTTCACGGTCTTTTGGCAGCAACAGGTAGTTCCAGCCCGGTTTTTTCTGACTTAATGAGCGATCCTTGCCATTTTCCAGCAGGCAGGCAATGCGGGCATGCAGCACATCCATGCCATGCTGCCGAAAGCGATTCTGCAATTCGGCGGTTGCCGGGATGACAATCTCATGCATACGCTGTTGAAACGGCAGCCAGCGTGCTCTTTCCACAGGGTCATCCGAGGGTGTCAGGTAGGTGTTCTGAACATCAATACTCAGTAATGCAGTTTCATCGCTGGAAAGCGAGAGATCTGATGGCTCAGCAGCACCTTCATAGTAGAAGGAGCGATAGTCAGTTTTCCAGTTCATATCGGTTATTTAGAAGGCTTATGAAACTGCACCACTTCAGCGGTTTTAACTTCATCTGTAAAATATGGCCGAGCTTTATTTTCTATACCCAATTCTTCCATTAATTCTCTTTCTCTGGCTGAAATTAAAGCAAAACAGGCACGAATATCATCCACAGTATCTTTAGATAGAGGATGTATCATGCCCGGCTCAGGAGTTGTATCTTTAATAATATTAGCCAGTGTCTTACGCATAGCAACCATAACCTGCTGCTCTTTCGATAGGGATTCAAAATCCATTCTATAGTCCTGTTTGTTCTATTGGTTAAATTAATTTTATCTGTTTTATGTACGACGTCCGCGAGCACTTTGAAAAGCACTGGTTCGTTCACTCGTTGGATTAAACCATTTTAATTTATCATGTAAAGTCACCACATCACCGACAATAATCAGTGTAGGTGCTTTAACATTTTCACGTTCAATAATTTCAGCTAAATTGCCCAAAGTACCAATATGAACCCGTTGATTTTCAGTGGTTCCCTGCTCTACTAATGCCGCTGGAGTCTCATCACTCAAACCATGAGCCACCAACTCCTGATGAATCACTTTGACGGCCTGTAAGCCCATATAAAAGACTATCGTTTGATGAGGATGCGCCAGGGCTTTCCAGTTTAAATTAACCGTACCATCTTTCAAATGCCCGGTCACAAACACACATGACTGAGAATAATCGCGGTGAGTTAAAGGAATTCCTGCATAGCTGGAACAACCGGCGGCGGCAGTAATACCCGGCACTACCTGAAAATTGACATTATTTTCTTTAAGTGTTTCAATTTCTTCGCCGCCACGACCAAAAATAAAGGGGTCTCCGCCTTTCAGACGCAACACCCGCTTTCCTTCTTTAGCGTAGCGCACCAGACATTGATTGATATTTTCCTGCGGTACGGCATGATTATTACGTTCTTTACCCACATAAACTAATTCTGCATCACGACGTACTAAATCCAGAATCCCCTGTGACACCAGACGATCATAAACCACTACATCGGCACGCTGCATTAGTCTTAATGCTTTGAAAGTTAATAAATCCGGATCGCCCGGTCCTGCACCCACAAGATAAACTTCACCTGATTCTTCAGCAAAGTCTTCATCAATAGCGCGTTGTAATGCATGATTTGCCGCAAGTTCATTACCCTGAAACAATAATTCAGTCACCCGCCCTTCCAGCACCACTTCCCAGAAATGACGACGTTGTTCTGCTTTAGGAAACTTTGCAATCACCTGACTACGGAAGCCACCCACTAATTGGGCTAATTTTCCATAGGCGGCAGGGATATAACTTTCTAACCGGGTACGTAATAAGCGTGCCAGAACAGGTGATGTGCCACCAGTAGAAATAGCAATTTGAATGGGTGAACGATCCACTATTGAGGGCATAATAAAACTGCATAAATGAGGCTGATCAACCACATTGACCGGCATAGAACGCTCGTGTGCTAATTTAGAAATATTTTCATTGGTTAGTTTATCACCCGTTGCGGCAATTACCAGCACACTATCACAGGCACGGCTGTCACAAACATCCAGTTCTTCGAAGCGACGCTCAATATATTTAATCTCACCTTTTTGCGCCATCTCGCCGACTTCACGACAGAGTTCCGGTGCCACCACCTGCACCTGAGCCCCTGCTTTTAACAATAGGGCTATTTTTCGTGCCGCCACCTTGCCGCCACCGATAACCAGGCACTGACGACCTTTGATATTCATGAAGATTGGGAAAAAATCCACTTATTACCTACCTATTTAATTATCTGAAAGAGGTACTTGCAAAACATCAGATTTTCTTGCTTTTTACCTCCCCCTTTTCAAAGGGGGATAGAGGAGTTATTAACTTTAAGATTATCAACAACTTAATTTTACAAAAAAGAATCCCCCTCAGTCCCCCTTTGAAAAAGGGGAAGCTAAGAGCAGTTTTTCAAGTACCTCTGAAAGTGTATACGTTAAGTTGCTAAAATTAAAGCCCTAATAAGGGGTCTAATTCATCATCCATATCCAGTTCAGAAATATCATCAAAACCACCTACATGTTGACCATCAATAAAAATCTGCGGCACGCTATCCTGACCGATCTCTGCAACCACTGCTGAAAAATCATCAACTTCTTCGTCAACATTAATTTTTTCAATATCAACGCCCTTTGACACTAATAACTTCTCAGCATTTTTACAAAAAGGGCAATTGTCGTTATAGTACATCTTTACATGAGCCATGCATTCACCTTGCAAACATCAGTATATTAATCGTTCATTATATCATACAAAAGAGTCGGGTGTAGTTCCTTTGCCCCGACAATGGAAAATAACAACTTTAGGCGAATTGAAAGCGGCAATAATATTTAGCTGAGGGCTCTGATCTTTAGCTGAGGGCTCCTATCTTTGGCTGAGTGCTTATCTTTAGCTGATGGCTCTAAGCCTGTAAAACTCTTAAATTCATCAATATGGGCTCCAGTACCGGCTTGAGTTTTTTTCTCATTAAAGTTCCGACAGCAGTACTTTTAGCAATAGTGGGTGCCAGAACAGTCTGAGACGTTCTCATCAGGCAGAGAATGGCCTGTAATTGTGTCGCAAGCTCAGGGACAAGTGCCTGAATGGCTTTTAATTCATCACTGCTGTTAATATTATTTTCTTCATGGTAAATATTATTGACCAGACTCGTAATCGCATTAATATCTGTTTGAATTTCACCCTGGAGATTAAGCCCAAGGTTTAACTCCTGCTGAGTTTGACCCGCTTCCGCATGATCGATAAAGGTATACCGTCTGATCGACTCGATTAATGCACCTACAACATCATAATTAGGCGGACGTTTAAAAGCAGTTTCTGCAATTTTTATAAAAGTTTGTCCTGATGCACTCAACAGTTTACACAGCATAACAGCATAGGGATTTTGTTCTTGTACTAATGTCGATAATATTTGTTTTATTTCCTCATAACGAGCATGTTCTGCAACTTGTTCCGGCAGTTCATCAGCACGAATTTCCAGAAAACCGACGTATAAGGTATTTTTACTTTTGGCTTTTTTCCATAATTTTACTACTTCATCGTCTGAAATCAGTCCGGGCTGTAATACCAGCCGGGTACTGATCAACATGCTCAAAGGATCTTCTTCAAAGGGCAGAAATTCTACTAGAAAGGTTGCCAGCTCAGTACCAATATCAGCCTCAACGACGGCTTTATTGGCAAGCATACTACGGGCATTTTCGGCTGACTGAAGTGCCCACCAGGCACTTTTTGCTATGTCTGCAGTAATATCCTTATTGTTGACAACAGCGGCTACCGCTTCTTCTTCCCCCAGTAATAAGAGTTTTTCCAGACTGCTGTTACGTAAATCTCCCATGCGATTCCAGCGTGAGATATACATGGGAAAGCCGCCCGGAGCCCCTAAAGCTTTAGTAGAGAGAAAATCTTTGACTTCCTTAACGTATTTATCATTTCTTGAAGTCGGATTGAGCTGAATTTTTGCCTCACCCTTTTGCGTCAGAGCATAAACAATGAGCTTTCCTTCATCAATACGAATGGCACTGACTTTTTGAGCCAGTAATACATTTAATCTTAAACTGTCTTCGTTGGATAATGGCATCTTTAGTGTTAAGTGTTAAGTGGTAAGGCTTAGGTGTTAGAGGTTCTTGCAAAACCCCGTCATTCCCGCATTCCCCTGCATTCGCTAGGGGCAAGCTTTAAGCGGGAATCCATTTTTTTGATTGTAATTCTTTGATTTCTGGATTCCTGCCTTCGCCAGTGAGACTTTGTTAGCTTGCTAACTCTTGTCGAACAAGTACTCTTGGGGTGCGCAGAGCCTGCCCCTGGCCCCTGGCGTATGCAGGGGAATGATGTGCCAGAGTGCCAGGGAGTTTTGCAAGAACCTCGTTAATTTAATTGAATTCTCTGTCCCCAGGGAACAGGCTGTTTTCCTTTTACCAGCCAGATAACCGGATATTGAGGCTGCTGCTCAGGGAATTCACCCTCTGCATCAGTAAAGTAAATTAATAGATCGGGGCTCATCTCCTGTTTTTCAACCCAGTCAAACACAGGCGTAAATCGAGTACCGCCACCGCCTTTAAACTGAATTGGTAGTTTTAATTCATCCCACGGCTCAAATTCCCACGGTCCTTCATCTGTCACTTCAGTATCACAGGCATGTAAAACAATGTGAGCTCGAACCTGAGCCTTGATTTGATCCACTTCGGAGAGAAATTCACGGATTTCTTTAGTAGCAATAGAGCCGCTAATATCCAAGGCCACAACAATATCAACCTTATGACTGCGCAAACGAGGATAAATTGCCGGTTCACCACGACGACTGGAAGGTCGGGTATAGCTATAGTCTTCTCTGGAAGTCGCACTCATATAGCGTGCCAGTAACATACGCCAGGGTAATTGCGGCTGCAATAGGTGATCCACCAGGCGAGCCATGGACTGACTTAGTTTTCCAGCCTGTAAAGCCTGCTGTGCAGCACCCGCCAGCCGCTGCTGCCATTGTGCCGTCAGGCTTTGTATTTCATCATTATTGGGAGTGGGCGGGGGTTCTTTCTGAGTGCTGTCACCAGAACCCTGCTCGGATTCTTTACCTTCACCTGTTTGCCCTTTACCGCGTTCACCCTCCTGCTGTTGCTCACTATTAAGTTTTTGATTTTCTGTAGATTTGGCTTCACCCTGATCCGACTGTTCGCCCTGATCATCATCACCTTGTTCGTTATTCTGACCTAGCTCATTATCCGCATCATTTTCATTATCAATCAGGGTGGGATAAATTTCTTCTGCGCTCATGCCATGATATTCACGCAGATAGAAAATATGCGGCGGCGGTTTTAAGCCATCTTCAATCAAAATTGGATTAATAGCATAATCACAGGCCATGTCCCAACGCAATTTGACTCGATGCTGACGCCGGGAAAAATGTGATAAAGCACAATGCAGGGCTTCATGTGCCAGTATAAACTGGGTTTCTTCACCAGTTAACTGCTGTATATATTCTGCATTTACATACAGTTTTTTCATATCCGTAGCAGTGGTTTTACACCACGAAGGATCAGCTTCAACAATGGGTAAACGCAGCACTAACGCACCCAGAAAAGGTTTATCCAAAATAAGCCGGGTTCGGGCGGCACTGAGCTTATTTTCTATAGCCTCATCCATAGAGCATAATATCTGCTATGGCATCAGCCCAGTTGGCAAATTCTTCTACTGCAAATAAATCCTCTCCAATAGCACGATGCATATCTGACACCAGCATCACACCCATTTCTTTATGCCGGAAAGTCGATGCATATTTCAGAATATTGGTATAGGTTTTATCTGCTTCATCAGTGTCTCTGGCACGAATAGCTCGACCGACTAATGCTGATGCAACAGCATACTGCAGATCTATTTCTGTTGGCGTAGGAACATTTTCACCATTGATAATAGCGTCTAAATCCGGCATTTGATCCAGATTAGCAATAAAGGCGTTTAATTCAATACCCGCTGCAGGCCCCACGCAGGACTGCAAAGCGCCGAGGAATAATTCCGGATGGTCCATGAATTTATTCAGTGCATTATGAACAAATTCCCAGCTCCTCGGGGATGGGAAAGCCACAGGATTATGCGTTGGATCAAAATCAAACAGGAGATCCGGACGAAAACGTAAAAAGGCAATAACCCGCTCATCAATACCATTTTTATAAGCCCAGGCCACCCAGTCATCTAAGTTTATATCAATTTCATAATGGGAAAAACGATTGGCCAGAGGCGCCGGCATACTATAGGTCACACCTCGATCACCCTGTCGATTGCCTGCTGCAAAAATAGCCCAGCCATCTGGAACCTGGTAGTCGCCCAAACGGCGATCTAAAATCAGCTGATAGGCTGCAGCTGAAACACTGGGCGGTGCAGAGGTTATTTCATCAAGAAATAAAATACCTTCAGGGCCATGTTTTTTAGCATCAGGAAGCATAGACGGCACAGCCCATTCAACCTTGTTTCCATCTTTAAAAGGAATGCCGCGTAAATCACTGGGTTCCATTTGTGATAAACGGATATCAATCAATGTCCGTGCATGCTTTTCGGCCACCTGATTCACTAATTGGGATTTCCCCACACCCGGAGGACCCCAGATCATTACCGGTGTATGATGTCCCGTTTGAGTACTTTTAAACTCTTGATCTAAAACAACAAATAACTGTGAAGCTCTCATCTAATTTTCACCATTAAAATCCTTTAAATTCCCTAAAACCCGGCCAACTTTAACAAGCGATCAGCCTCTTGAGGATTTTTTTCCACACCATTACCGTCTTTATACATCATAGCCAGTGTTGTCATAGATCCAATCAAGCCTGCATCCACACCCTTAGTAAACCATTTTATTGCCTGTTCTGCATCTTTGTCCACACCCTCACCTTCCATGTACATAAAGCCCATACCATGCCATGCCAGTTCATATCCCTGGTCAGCAGACATTTTCATCCACAAAGCTGCTGCTGTTTCATTGCGATGAATACCCAGACCATTTTGATACATTACCGCCATACGATGCTGAGCTTCAGGCACACCTTTTTCAGCTAATGGAGAGAGTAATTGAACCGCCCGGGTAAAATGTTTGTCTTCCAGAGCTTTTAGACCACTATTCAAATCCATTATTTCTGTTTCACTTAAATTCATTTTAAACCTCTTGATCAGAAAAGAGCTATAAATTTTGCAAGAGCAACTATTATAACTTTAAATATAATTTTAAGAGCTACTTGCAAAACTCTGTCATTCCCGCATTATTTTAGCGGGAATCCATATTTATTGACTGTAAGTCTTTGATTTCTAGATTCATGCCTTCGCCAGTGAGACTTTGTTAGCTTGCTAACTCTTGTCGAACAAGTACTCTTGGGGTGCGCAGAGCCTGCCCCTGGCGTATGCAGGGAAATGACGTATTGAGGAGTTTTGCAAGTACCTCTTAAATATAATTTTAAATAATACCTTAGTATTTTCCTTGGTTATTATACTCTATATCAACTTTTTTTCAATTCCAATGTTTATGGTTTAATACATTTCTTCCAAAGAAGACAATTGTAAATGAGGCTATAGCTTGAAAATTAAAATATTTTACTGTCACTATAAATCTTTAAATTGTCAAAAACCACCCTAAGACGGTCAAATTAGTATGTTGACAAAATTAGTATTTTCGTCTCTTAGCGGAAAAATAGCATTCTCTTTTTTAGTCACTAAGGGCGTATAGCGGTTATTTTTAAGTGTTAAATTCTGAGGCTAAATTAATAGCTTTCAAACTATCCAGATTCTTTACACAGCGTAGAAATCGTCCCATAGCTGCTATTTGACAGATTTTTCAGAATATAAATAGAAAGTAAAAAGCAGCAATTCAGGAAGGCAGAGTTCACCTGCGATTTGCCGCCGTGCGAAATCAAAAGACATGGCAAAAAAGCACGGTGGGAAAGCGTCAAGTGCAACGTTTCGTTATAAAATGAATTTCAAGAATTTAATGTTGTTTCAATCTTAATCGTCTATCTAATATCACTGTCAGTAAGGATTAAGAAAATTTCTCAAATAATTGTGTACTGTAGCACCTACCAAAAAACTACTCGACTTTATAATATAATTCTTTCGCTCCCCAGATAGGGCTTCCATGTGATATACCTGCTTTTGCAGTAATTTTCGGATTAAATTGCAGAGATAGTTTTTCTGCAAATTCTTTCTTATCAACTGATGTCACAATCGCAAGTAGCGAGTAACTTCCCTTAGTCTCTTCGGCAGTAATTTGTATATCCTTTCCATTAAATTTTAGCGGAAATTGAACAGGACTTTCAGGTGCTATATCTAAACTACCGTGAACAGGAAATAGCAATTTATATATTCCATTTTCTTGACTAAATATCCATGCATAGCCCCGACCTGATGAACTAATTGTAATGTCCAGCGAAGAACCCGGTAGAACCGATGTAGTAACAAGACTAGCTGTAACTCCGATATTTCCAACAAAAAGAGGAGGGATTTCTATTGTTAAATCATTATTATTACGGGCGAAAATAACTTTATCAAATATGCTTCTATCATTTAGTTTCACTTGCAAGTCGTAAGTTCCTTGTGGGATAGTAAGCCAATTATTATTATTTTTGCTATTTTCTCCTATCTCGACAAAGAATGACTCGTGATTCATCAAATTGCTCATTGTCAATGTCGCATGTTCATGGACAAGCCTTTCTGATGAAAAAACACGTATCTTAGGATCTTGCTCAAAAAGGCTGGCTATTTTATCACTATTAGTTATTGCATATGATAATGCAGAACCAATTAATGCCAATATTGCCAACATCCTCTGAAATTTTAAGCTCCTAATCTCTTCTTTTTCACGGACATTCATTTTCATACCTCGATGCAGATTTAGTGGGTAAACCTGATTTAAAAACCATTTCACCACTCCCCCAGAACCGTCCTAATGTTGGTGTTTGATCATTATTTCGGCATTTCTGAAGAAATTTAGCAACATGGTATCGAGAATAGACAGATAATTCTTGTAAAGTAACTATACCATCTTGTGTATAATCGGCATTGC
>DAOVUE010000158.1 GCA_030632745.1 Pseudomonadota bacterium
AGCAAGGATTTTCCCTTCCCTCCTACCGCAGAACATCCTATTGCAGGACATATTGATAAAGCCTGTGAACGTCTTGGTTTTCATTCCATGCCTATGCCCAGAGCTATTCTTTCTCAGCCCGCTCTGAACCGAAATGCCTGTGTTTATAGTGGTTTTTGCGGCAGTTACGGCTGTGCATCAGGGGCTAAAAGCAGCTCCCGTGCAGCCTTAATCGACAGTGCAATGACCACAGGCAATTGTGAACTACGCCCTGAATCCATGGTGACCCATATTCACAGTGATCAGAATGGTCAGGTCAATGGCATTGAATACATTGATAAACAGGGGAAAAAACATGCTGTTGATGCAACACTCTATGTAGTTGCAGCTCAGGCCATAGAAACCGCTCGCTTATTATTAAATTCAACAGGAATAAAGCACCCTAAGGGACTGGCAAATAATAACGGACAGGTTGGAAAAAATCTCATTTTTGCCGGTGGTGGTGCCGGTTCCGGTCGCATGTCTTATGACAAATTCAGCTCTCAACAAGCCGCAGAACTTAATCAATTCGGCACCTTTATTAATCGTTCACTACAGGACTGGTATGAAATAAAAGATAAAAATTTATTTAAAAGCGACGCGGCTCAAAAAGGCGGCACCATTGATTTTGTTCATTTACACCCCAATCCTGTTGCACGTGCCAGTCGTCAGACTCGTGGTAATGGCGGCTTACTCTGGGGAAAACCTCTCAAAAATAAATTAAAGACTCACTTCACAGCAGGCCGGTATATTAAAGTAGAGGCTTTTTGTGACTGGCTGCCCACAGATAATAGTCATGTCAGCCTGGATAATAAAGTAAAGGATAAATGGGGCCTGCCCGTTGCAAAAATAAAAGTGTATGTCCATGTGCAGAATTTAAGAGTGGGCTGGTACTTAGCCAATAAGTCTGCCGATGTGATGCGTGAAATGGGAGCAGATAATGTGATAGCCTTTGCTTCCGGTGTTCCTCCCACCAATCTTGTGGCCGGAGGCTGTCGCTTTGGTAACGATCCGAAAACTTCAGTACTTAACCCAGATTGTCAGGCTCATGATGTTGAAAATCTCTATATCACCGATGGTAGTTTTATGCCGACCGGTGGTAGTGTACCCCATACCTGGACTATCTATGCCAATTCATTTCGAGTGGCTGACAAGATTGTTAATCGACTGGGTGGAGATAAAAATGGAGTAAAATCAGAGTTTCCTAAAGAACTGGAGTTAAGCAACACAAGCAGCAAAGGTGTGTAAATTCCAGTACTTGATAACATTTAACTCCAAACCCTTTATATGTGAAAAAATAGTATAATAGTGGCACAATAAACTTGAAAAATTTATTTTTTCTACTATTGTATAAATAAATAATTTGTTTTTCTATTTAAGGGTTCTAAATATAATGAAATATGTATTCCAGCATACGGCTATCATTGAACATGAAATTGAGGCTGAAAATATAGATGAGGCCAGGGAAAAATTTTATTCTGATGTGGCTGAAAGTCAGGAATTTTTTACCTCTGCATCCAGCGTAGTAACTGATGAGCGAATAAAAATCCTTAATGCAAAGGGACATCATATTGATACATTTAATATCTATGATGGGTGAAGAAAGAGAAGTCGTGAGTCATTAGTCAAAAGACTTCTTTTTCTTTTTATCTCTTGACTAAAGACTGTCGACTGATGACTCTAGACTTTCTTTTATCTGACTTTGGACTTCTCTTTTCCCTTTAACACCCAGCTCCTGAATATTTTTTGCTCTGGAAACCAGATTGCCGTTGCCACTGAATAATCGATTGTGGGCCGTGTTGTAGCTGCTCTTGGCCCTGTCTAGATATTGACCGATGTTTTCTAATTCTTCTATAAACAAAACGAATTTATCCAGCATATCCCCGGCCTGTTCGGCAATCACTTCTGCATTGGATTGCTGTTTGTCATAACGCCAGAAATTTTCAATGGTGCGTACTGTCGCTAATAAAGTGGTTGCACTGACTAAAATAATTTTATTTTTAAAGGCAGAGAAGATAAGTTCCGGCTGTTCATTGATGACTAAATTTAATGCCTGTTCTATGGGAACAAAGAGTAACACAAAATCCAGAGAGTGCAGCTCATTAATAGAGGAATAATCTTTAGCGGATAAGCCTTTAATGTGATTTTTTAAGGATAGTATATGATTTTTCAGTGCGAATTTTTGTTCATCTTCATCAATCGCTGAAACATATTGGGCATAACTTTTTAAGGAAACTTTTGAATCAACAATAATGGTTTTATTATCGGGTAAATAAATTACCATATCAGGACGTAGAAAATGCTTGTTGTCATCACGAAAACTGGGCTGCAGCTTATATTCCAAATCCTTGCGTAAGCCGCTTTGCTCCATTAAATTCTCTAGTACCATTTCACCCCAATTGCCCTGAACTTTGACATCTCCTTTTAGAGCACGGGTTAAATTAATAGCATCATCACTGATTTTCTGATTCAGGGAAGAGAGTTGCCTGACTTGTTGTGCTAAAGAGACACGATCTCTGGATTCCACTGCATGTATTTCTTCTACCTTGCGCTTAAAATCAGTAAATTGTTCTTTAAAGGGGGTCAGCAGGTGATTTAATTCATCCTGATGTGTTTGTTTCAGCTGCTGGCTATTGGCAGAAAATATTTTACCGGCCAGGTGTTCGAATTGTTGTGTCAATTCCTGTTTTGACTGCTGAAGATTTTCAATGATTAAATGAGCTGCTTTTATTTTTTCATCGGAGATTATTTGTATTTCAGACAGCTTTTTTTGAACCTGGTATTTCTGCTCTGATAATTCCTCCAGTTTTTTGCTGGAATTTTCTAATGCCGTTTTATAATCAGTAATTTGTGCTGCACGAGTGGCATAAATGGCTTTTAATTCATTTAACCTGGAAAGATCATCTATTTTTTTAGATAATGATTGCTCTTTATCCAGCAGTTGACCACGTAATAAATCCTGTTCATTTTCAAAGTTTTCCAAATCCAATTCAAGAATTTTTCGATCCGTGTCATATTGAAGCTGTAGGCTTTGCCTCTGCTGTTGTAATAGAAATGATAATTTATTGCGGTGAATCAGCCATAGCAGAGTACTTCCCAGCAGAAAGCCTGCAATTGAGGCTATAATCAGGTGAAGTAATTGTTCATCTATATGCATTGAAATACTATAACCGGGTGTCGGAGTCAAATGGCATCAGAGTGAACCTGGTATTATTGCCAATTGACTCCGACACCTTTTAATTAAATCCTTTAAAAGATTTAAACAGGCTGGACAATAAATAGGCAATACCCGCAACCAGGATAATCGTTGCTCCTGCCGGCAAGTCAGGTTCATAAGATAAAAATAAGCCGCTGCCGGTAAATAAAATACCCAGGCCCACAGCCATTAGCATCATTAAGCCAATGGAATGAACATATTGTCTGGCAATCGCTGCAGGTAGTGTCAATAAGGCAATAACCAGTATAAGACCCACGACCTGAATTAATAGCACCACAGTGATAGCCACAAGACAAAGCAAGAGTAGATAGAACAGGTTAACGTTTACACCCCGTACAGTGGCAAATTCAATATCAAATGAAATTGCCACTAACTGCTTATAAAAAAGAGCCAAAAAAATAAGCGTTATAATATCCAGAAGCAGCACAATAAAAAGTTGTTGATTAGAAATCATGAGGATACTACCAAATAGAAATGACATTAAATTTGCATTATAACCATCTGATTTGCTGATAAATATAATGCCAATAGCCATACCGATTGCCCAGATGGCACCAATAGCAGTATCTTCCTGGTGTTTCCATTTAAGCTTAATGGTACCGATAATAAGGGCTGATATTAAGGCCGCGATCAAAGCCCCGATAAAGGGATCAAAATTAACATAGTAAGCAATTCCCATTCCGCCTAAAACAGAATGTGCAATACCTCCGGCCATATAACCAATACGATTAACCACCACGAAACTGCCTGTCAGACCACAGCCGATACTGGCTAGAATGCCGCCTAATAAAGCATTTTGTAAAAAAGGCTGTGAAGCAAGTGTATTAAAAAATTCTAACATAAAGTACTTTTTTATGGATGATTAATGACGATGGTGTACTTCGCTGACATGATCACCATACAATGCATGTATAGTATCACTGGTCACCGGTGATGCCTTATGACATACCAGTGTTTTATTTAAACAAAACACTTTATTGATATAATCAGATACAAAAGCGATATCATGAGAAATAATCAATATACTCATACGTTGATTGATACTCTTAAACAGGTCAAAAATATCTTTTTCTGCACGCAGATCAATATTAGCCGTCGGTTCATCTAATAATAATATTTTAGGCTGAGATGCTAATGCACGGGCGACTAACACCCTTTGCATCTGACCTCCTGACAGGGATTGAATGGATCGATCGGCCAGATCAAATATTTCAGTTTCCTGCATCACATTCAAGGCAATCTCTTTGTCTCTTTTAGAATAAGAGGCAAAAAAACTGGACACACCCAAACGCCCCTGTAGAACAGTATCTTGCACTGATATTGGAAAATCACTATTAAAATCAGCATATTGTGGTACATAACCGATCAGTTTACGCTGTTTTTTTAATGCTTGTCCAAATATGGAAATTTGTCCGCTTTGTGCCTTATATAAACCCAGGATTAATTTTAACAGCGTTGTTTTACCGCCGCCATTGGGGCCCACCAAACCTGCAAAATCACCCTGTTCAATGGTCATATTGATATTTTCAAGAATTGATAATTTATCAAATGAAAAATTTAGATTAGTAATTTCGATAGCAGGATTGGACATTAATTGTAGCCTAATTTCAGAAAAGTGCTTTTTTAATTTTTTCAGCAATATCAGTCATATTAGTTAGATAATCTTTTGCTAAAGGATCAACGGTTAAAAGTTCAGCATTGAGTGATTTTGCAATAGTTCCCGGTATCACCTGGTTAAATTGTTTCTCAATTAATAAATAGGATACTGACTGCTTTTGATAGCGACTCAAAAGTTTAGCCATTTGTTTTGCAGAAGGTTCTTTACCTTCCACTTCAATGGCAATTTGAGTTAATCCATAAAGCTCAGCAAAGTAGAAAAAAGCCGGATGAAAAGTCATAAAGCGGTGCTTGTCAATAGTTTTAAAGGCACTTGAAATAT
>DAOVUE010000211.1 GCA_030632745.1 Pseudomonadota bacterium
AACTCGATGCTGCATTACAACGCCAGATACTGGATTGTGCTCGTGCAGCGAAAGAAACTTTAAGTCAAAAAGACAGTGCGAGATTAGAGCTTAATCTGGATAATGATAAAAGCTGGAGTGCTGACTTATCTTTGCAGCAGTTTGAAAAATTAATTAAGCCTCTCATTAGAAAAACCTTAATACCCTGCCGTCGGGCACTGAGAGATGCTGATATTGAAACATCTGATATTGAGGATGTTGTTATGGTGGGTGGTTCAACCCGAGTCCCTCTGGTAAGACAGATGGTGGGTGAATTCTTTTCTCTTGATCCTTTAGTTGATATTGATCCGGATAAGGTGGTTGCCATAGGTGCCGCCAGACAGGCAGATGTTCTGGTGGGTAATAAAACCGATGAAGAAATGCTGTTATTAGATGTAACACCCTTATCTTTAGGGCTGGAAACCATGGGCGGGCTGACTGAAAAAGTTATTCATCGTAACACCACTATTCCAGTGGCTCGAGCTCAGGAATTTACTACATTTAAAGATGGTCAGACTGCTATGGCTATTCATGTGGTACAGGGGGAAAGGGAACTCATCAGTGATTGTCGTTCCCTGGCGCGTTTTGAATTACGCGGTATTCCTCCTATGGTTGCCGGAGCTGCCAGAATACGAGTAACCTTTCAGATTGATGCGGATGGTTTATTATCCGTTTCTGCCAGAGAAGAAACTTCCGGGGTTGAAAGCAGTATTCAGGTTAAACCTTCCTATGGTTTGAGTGATAATGAAATTGAAACCATGCTGAAGGACTCATTCAGCCATGCTCAGGATGATATTGATGCTCGAAAACTAAGAGAACAACAGGTTGAAGCAGGACGGGTAGTGGAAGCATTGACTTCAGCTCTGGCCGAAGATGGTGACCGCTTACTTTCAAGTGATGAACAAAGCGAAATTCGTCAGGTGATTGATGAATTGCTTCAGGCTGCACAGGGTACAAAGCACCTTGCTATTAAGTTAACGATAGAAAAAGCAGATAAAGTATCTGCCGACTTTGCTCAACGCCGTATGGATTCCAGCATTAATAAAGCTTTAACCGGTCATAATGTAGATGAAATTGGTTAACAGCCGTCTATAAATTTAGTCGAATTTGAATTATAAAAAATTAGAGATAAAATATGCCGCAATTAATATTTTTACCCCATGAAGAAATATGCCCGGAAGGTGCTGTGTTTGAAGTAGAGCCGGGAATCACAATCTGTGACGCCGCTCTGGAAAATGATATTGAAATAGAGCATGCCTGTGAGAAATCATGTGCCTGTACCACCTGTCACGTGATTATTCGCGAAGGTTTTGATTCTCTTGAAGAAGCCACAGAGATAGAAGAGGACTATCTTGATAAAGCCTGGGGCGTTGAACCTGATTCACGCCTGAGCTGTCAATCAGTCGTCGCCGATGAAGATCTGGTGATTGAAATTCCTAAATATACTATTAATATGGTTTCAGAAAATCACTAATAAAATCAATAGCGGTACTTGCAAAATTGCTCTTAGCTTCCCCTTTTTATACCTCGGTGCCCGTATGGGTAAAGGGGGATAAATATATCAATATTATTTTAAAAGAAAAATCTCCCCTAACCCCTCTTTACCCAGCACCTCGTAAGGCCTCGTCCTTAAGGTCGAGGATAGCAGAGGTGACAACTATTCCCAAAAGCCTCGTCTTTTAAGGCGAGGTGCTGGGTTTACAAATTAATATCCAGATTTATATGTTTTATGTTATACTTTAGGTATAACTATAGGTAGGATGATGATAATGCCATTAAGTGTAAAGACAGCTATATCAATAGAAGAAAACTTGCTCAGAAAAGCAAATGAATTAGCTAAACAAATGCATACTTCAAGGAGTAAATTATTTTCTATTGCCCTATTAGATTTTATAAAAAAGAATGAGAATAAGGAATTGTATGAAAAAATAAATAATGCTTACGATTCTGAGCTAGAAAAAGAAGATGTTAAAATAGCGAATGGAATGAAAGAAAAGTTAAATGAAAATATGGCTAATGATTTATGGTAAAACAAGGTGAACTTTACTGGATAGATTTTGGTCATCCAGGTGGTTCAGAAGCAGCGTTCAAAAGGCCTTTCTTAATTATTCAGAATAATATTTTTAATGCTACAAGAGTGAATACCGTTGTTGGCTGCATCTTAACGTCTAACTTAAAAAGAAAAGAAGTTCCTGGTTGTGTTTTATTAAAAAAAGGTGAGGCTAATTTATCAAAAGAAAGTGTGATAAATACAACCCAACTGTATACAATTAATAAACACGAATGTATTGAAAAAATTGGCCGATTATCAGAACGAAGAATTAAAGAAGTTATTAAGGGAATTTATTTATTAATTGAGCCAAAAGAAATTTTTGAATAATTTTCCCTTAAAATACACAAACCATCACATTGATAATACTAAAATTACTATGAAAAAATCAGATACTAATTTTCAGCCCTGGGAAAAGTCCTTTGCAAAAGTGGTCACCCCTTTTGAAGAATTTATCCATGAAGAAACTACCTCTGGGCTAATTTTAATGGTCAGTGCTATTTTAGCCATGATCTTTGCCAATAGTTTCTTAGCTCCTCACTATGAACATATTCTACATACTGAATTAGCCATTTCTATTGGTGGCAGTGAACTTAGATATACACTTCACCATTGGATTAATGACGGCTTGATGGCCTTTTTCTTTCTGGTGGTAGGTTTAGAAATAAAACGTGAAGTTATAGTGGGCGAATTATCTGATCCTAAGGCCGCTATGATGCCCATTATAGCCGCTATTGGAGGTATGCTCGTACCCGCATTATTATTCTATTTTATTAATAGTAACACGGATGCATCTATTGGCTGGGGGGTTCCCATGGCAACCGATATTGCCTTTGCCGTCGGTGTTCTTGTACTACTGGGTTCCCGGGTACCAAAAACAGTACTCACGTTTTTAGTCGGACTAGCTATTGTTGATGATCTGGGTGCAGTAGTCGTTATTGCCTTATTTTATACCGAGCAAATATTTGTTAATTGGTTGATCCTGGCTGTTATCACTCTTTTTATCTTAATTGTTTTTAACCGTATGGGGATCAGAAAACCATTACCTTATTTTATTATCGGCACAATCATGTGGTTTGCTATGCTGCAATCTGGTATTCATGCCACGTTAGCCGGTGTTTTAGTTGCTCTCACAATACCGGTTAAGCCAAAATTTGATCACAAGTTATTTGTTAATCATATGAGTGATATACTCAATACCTTAAAAAATACACAGAATAAAATCACCGATAATAAGGATCTTTGTATTATTCATGACAATGAATCACGAGCGATGCTGCAAACTCTGGAAAATGGTGTACATTCCGTGGAATCTCCCCTGCAGCGTTTAGAACATGCTATGCACATGCCTGTTGCATTTATTGTTATTCCTCTATTTGCCTTAGCCAATGCCGGTATTCCTGTGGATGTCAGCACCCTGGGGCAGACACTGACTCACCCTGTCTCGATGGGGGTTATGGCAGGCTTAATTTTAGGTAAATTAATTGGCGTAGCAGGCATCACCTGGCTGGCCGTTAAATCAGGCTTAGGAAAGTTACCCGAAGGTATGACAGGTTATCATTTAGTCGGAGTGGGATTTTTAGCCGGTATTGGTTTTACCATGTCCATTTTTATTGCTGAACTGGGTTTTTCCGCTAATGCAGAATATCTGCTCATGGCCAAAACCGGTGTTTTATTTGCATCTATTTTTGCCGGAACCTGTGGTTATCTTTGGTTGCGAATTACTGCAGGAAAAAAATAAGTGCTAGTATACTGATGCGTAAGGGACTTGGCAAAAATTAAAGTACCAAAACTGTTATTTCAATTAATACTAAATCCCTAATAACAATCCTCTTTCAAATTTTTGCAACCTTAGGCTAAAAAACCATCATTACTTCAGGATTTTCTTGCACACACAAGAAACGATTGCCCGGCATAGGTTTTATCTTCACGATATGTTATTTCATCAAAACCAATTTGTTTCAAAGTCTCTTCCATATCTGAAAGGTTTACTTTGTTTAGCATAGGTGCCAGTGAATATTTATTAATCTGCTCAACTTTGTAATAGTGATCTTTAATCTCTTCAAAATGACCGTTCTTTTCTAATTCCTTTTTAATGACAGATAATACTTCTTTCACATTGGCATTTTTATGCGGTTCACTGATTCTGACTTCCCCGCCGGATTTTAGTACTCTGAATATTTCTTTCAGGCAAGACTGAACTGATTCTGCTGGCAAACTATATAAAACATTATTTAC
>DAOVUE010000372.1 GCA_030632745.1 Pseudomonadota bacterium
ACAATGCCCCTGGTTAAAGCTTTTACTGGTTTTTCGACCACAGCTGACACAGTGTATCTCATGCTTATAGTGAATGCTCAAAGTCCTGCCGATTAACTTATTCATAGCTAATGCAGGATGTTCGCCATTGATTTGACCTTCAGCATCCATAAGTGCCAGAGAATACTCTACTGGCTGACTCGAACTTTTATAATCAACTCGCATT
This sequence comes from Pseudomonadota bacterium, assembly GCA_030632745.1. Taxonomy (GTDB): domain Bacteria; phylum Pseudomonadota; class Gammaproteobacteria; order GRL18; family GRL18; genus GRL18. The sequence continues at coordinate 206 of DAOVUE010000372.1, forward strand.
TTTCTTAAATGCCCAGTATAAATTGTCATATTAACCTTTTGTATTATTTTTATTAAGAGCCCTCAGCCAAATGAAATTTTCCGCTGTCGTTTTGCAAACATCTTCACCTGCAAATAAGACAGCGGCAACTTTTTATTCGCTCAAGGCTGATCATGTTTGATAAGAGCCGTCAGCAAATAAAACTTTGCCGCTGTCGCTTTGCAAACATAATTATATTGCAAATAAGACAGAGGTATAGTTTTATGTTTGATAAGAGTCTAATTGAGCAAAAAAATCCTGCCAGTCAAAACCTGTACCCGGATCTGTTTTACGCCCTGGTGCTATAGTACTATGTCCGACAATTCGATCAAGACTGACATGAGGAAAGTTATTCAATAAGGCTTTAACTACCTTATTCAAGGTCTCATATTGTTCTGCTTCAAATAAACTGCAATCGGTACCCTCTAACTCAATACCAATGGAAAAATCATTACAATCCTGTTTGCCATCCAGACAAGATGCACCTGCATGCCAGGCACGATTGAATAAATCCACATATTGTACTAATTCCCCATTGCGACGAATTAATAAGTGAGATGAGACCTTCATGCCCCGTATCGTGTCATAAAATAAATCTTTATTCCAATCCAGCTGATTAGCAAAAAACTGATTGATATCATCTCCATCATAACAGCCCGGCGGCATTGAAATCGAGTGAATAATAATAGCATTTATATCACTATTATCCGGCCTTTGATTAAAATTAGGCGATCTAATATGACGTGCTTGTTCAAACCAACCATCAGTGATATGGTACATAAATATTCCACACAATTGTTATCTGAATGTTAACATAGCCAGCAAATTTAATTATAAATGACCAATGACAAATTACAATCCTCAGACAGAGACTAAAAACATCGGAACAGGCATGATAGTCATCGCCATGATCATTGGATTGGGGCTATTAACTTATATCTTCCAGGATTCTATTGAGAACCACTACAATCCTAATACCAATATTCACTCCGTTCAGAACACTGACAATCACACAGAAATCACACTAAAACGCAATCGTGCAGGTCATTACGTAGGAACCGGTATTATCAATGGTCAAAAAGCCGTTTTTCTTCTGGATACGGGAGCCACTTATGTTGCTGTTCCTGAACGACAGGCACAACAGCTGGGCTTAAAAAAAGGCCGTAAAATCCCAATATCGACAGCCAATGGCAGGGGTATTGGTTACCAGACTAATATTAATACATTAAGTATCGGAAAAATTCAACTGTATAATATAAAAGCCATTATTACACCTAACTTAAACGAAATTCTACTGGGTATGTCAGTACTTAAACAATTAGAATTTACTCAACGCGGCAATATCTTAACCATCAGGCAATATCATTAGATGCATTCAATCCCGTATAGTATTATTCAATCTCAGGTTACTTCAGCTCTGACAGAAGATATTGGCTCAGGAGATCTGACCGCGGCACTTATTCCCCTGGCTAACCAGTCTGCGGCACAGCTTATTTGTCGGGAAGACGCAATACTCTGTGGTCAGGACTGGTTTAGTGAAGTCTTCAGGCAACTCGATAAAAAAATTCAGCTTGACTGGCATTATGAAGATGGCAACAGCTTAAGCAATGAACTATGTGTATGCACCCTGACGGGTAATAGCCGTGCTATTTTAACCGGTGAACGTACTGCCATGAATTTTTTACAAACCCTTTCAGCTACCGCATCCATCACGCATCACTATGTCCAGCACCTGCAGCAAAGTTCAAAGACTCAACACAGGGTCAAACTCCTCGATACCCGAAAAACAATTCCAGGATTAAGAGAAGCACAGAAATACGCGGTACGCTGTGGAGGTGGTCATAATCACCGCCATGGACTTTTTGATGGAATATTGATTAAAGAAAATCATATTATGGCAGCAGGAAGCATTAGCAATGCCGTTCAATCAGCACGCAATAATAGCCCGCACACGCTGAAAATTGAAGTTGAAATTGAAACTCTGGAAGAACTTCGGGAGGCTATTAAGGCCGGGGCAGATATCATGCTGCTGGATAATATGAGCAATGACATGCTTAAAGAAGCCATTGCACTGAACCGGCATCAGGCTAAACTGGAAGTTTCCGGCGATATTACCATTGCAAGACTCAGCGAGTTAGCCAACATCGGCATTGATTATATTTCCAGCGGAGCTGTTACAAAAAATATTAAAGCCACTGATTTTTCATTACGTTTTAAGGAGTCGTTCGGGAATGGTGTGTAGTTAATACGTGCTTTGGAGTGGGGTGTTCTATTTCAGGGGACGCTGCAAGGCCATCCGTGGCCCGCTCAACTGCGGCATCCCTGCCTTGTAAAGCCCCTGAAATAGAACACCCCACTCCAAATCACTACTACGCCATTCCCTCTCTCGGGGCGAAAGAGCAGGAGCAAAAAACAAAAGAAGAAAATAGTCAGGTTAATACTTATACTCTTGTTGCTGTAGGCTCTGGCTCTGCTCTGGCTCTGCTCTGGCTCTGCTCT
>DAOVUE010000353.1 GCA_030632745.1 Pseudomonadota bacterium
ATTAAAGCAATAAAAGTAGTAAATTCAGATGAAAATTCGACAACACCACCCTCTAATATGAGGTCAGGATCAAGTCCATCCACTTTAACATTCTTATTTATGGTACGAATATGGCCGCCCAGTATGGGCTGCTTTTCAAAAACAGTTACCTTATGCCCGTTTTTATTAAGATAGTAAGCGGCAGTCATGCCGCTGGCACCACCGCCTACAATAGCAACTTTCATAGAATCCGCTCACCCGAGAGTGTCTGGTAGAGTTTCGCTCCAGTCCAGAAGGTACCGGCAAAGCCGGCAAAACCGGAAGAGGCATTACAGAAATACAGGTTCTTGAGTGAGGTTTTGTAATTGAGCCGGCCTATGTTCATGTTTTCAGGGGTCAGGACAGAACCATAAGAATTGCCTTGCGGACACCAGCAAAAGCGTTCATTGGTGGTTGGACTTCCGCTTATTTTAAACACCAGATGTTTCCTAAAGTCAGGTATATAGTTTCGTTCCACACTATCAATTATAGCGTTTAATATTTCCTTCTTTTTCTTTCTATACGCACCTTTGTCCGTCTCTCTGAGATGTTTAAAATAGGCGTAATCGGCCACGGTTAAAAATTCTATAATCTGCTCTCCATCCGGCCTGTCTGAAGTATCATCTGTTAAAAAGCCCGGCGTACAGATAGCAAAACTCGGATTACTATAATCATGGTTGTGATACATGGCGTTAAATGCTTCATTCAAGTCAAGACTGCCGGTATGAAATACATTCCACTTTCCAAAACCATATTTTTTCAAATCAATATCTTTGACGGCACAATAAGCCATGAAATTAGAAGCGGAATAGTCATAATCCAGTTTCTTTCGCAGGCTATTGGAAAAATGATCAGTTCCAATCATCTGCGCAGTTTTTTTAGGATCCATATTTGAAATGATGTTTTCAGCAGCATACACGTAGTCCTGACCACTTATTAAGTCTTTTGCTTTCACGCTGGTGACTGTTTTATTGTCAGTGACAAAGTCAACAACTTCCCGGTTATACACAATTGTGCCGTTATTTTTTTCTATAACTTCAAGCAGAGAGTTAATCACATGTTCAAAGTGCTTAGTAGGGAAAAAAGCACCTTTTTGATAGCCGGTAAATAAAAGCACCCAGGCATGGAAAGAAAGTTGCTCGGGCGGCAGCAGAAAATCCGGCCATTGTAAGGCTAATAAGGTTTGCGCTTCTTTGGGTAAAGCAAACTGATCAAAGACATCCTGTAAGGTACATTTGCGATATTTAAATATACTTAATGCTGCGTAGGGTAATTTGAATGACTTCAGATTGAAACCGGCTGACGAGAAGCTGTCAAAAGCATTACTTATTTTCTCCACGTGTAAAATAAAATGCTTAATATTAGCGGCAGATTCGGGAAAAAGCTGACTAAGGCGACTGATCAGAAGTTGAGAATCACCCGTTATTTCAAGTGAGTAGCCGGGCATTTTCATATGATCATAACCCTCTGGATCATATTGCTCAAAAGTCACTTTTTGGGCAAGATTCAGATGCTTGAGAATACGGTTTACCGTTTGTCCTTCACCACAGCCCCAGACATAATGCAATTGCGCATTAAATTTATAGTGTTTTCCCATGGTAAAGGTATGACCAAAACCACCAGGAAACTCATGGGCTTCGATAATCTGGACTTTTTTTCCTGCTTTGGCCATCAGAGCGGCAAAAACCAGTGCAGACAAACCACTACCCACTATTAAATAATCCGGTTTCATTTTATAGCCCTTTTATTGTTCTTTATATTATCCTAAAGTTAAGTGTTTTCCATACTTTACAGCTTAAAACAAAGAGGCACTTAATTCATTAATCGCAGCTAACATTTCGGCATCATCAGTTAAAGCTTGTGCTATAGCGCCCTTACAGGCAGCGACAGGATTAATACCCTCCTTAATTAATAGTGCTGCATGGACCAGTAAACGGGTGCTCGCACCTTCATCAAGACCACTGCCTTTTAAATTTCTTGTCATATGAGCAAATTTAACCAGTGTTTGAGCTAATTCAGCATCAATTTCAGCCTCTGTCTGAAGAATTTTCTGCTCAACAGCGGCAGCAGGATAATCAAATTCAAGAGCCACAAAGCGTTGTCTGGTGCTCTGCTTAAGGTCTTTCATAATACTTTGATAACCCGGGTTATAGGACATCGCCAGACAAAAATCATCCTTTGCTTCTAAAACAACGCCTCTTTTTTCCATCGGCAGAACCCGACGATCGTCTGCCAGCGGATGAATAACCACTGTCGTATCTTTACGAGCTTCTACCACTTCATCTAAATAACAAATAGCACCCGAGCGCACCGATTTAGCCAATGGCCCATCTACCCATATCGTTTCACCACCGGTAATCAGATAACGTCCGACCAGATCAGATGCAGTCAAATCATCATGACAGGATACCGTAATTAAGGGCCGCTTAAGACGCCAGGCCATATGTTCCATAAAACGTGTTTTGCCACAACCCGTCGGTCCCTTGAGCAGCACCGGCAATTGATTTTTATAAGCTGCTTCAAAAATCTGAATTTCATCGGCTACCGGCTCATAATAGGGTTCATCGCTTATAAAATAATCTTCCGGTAAAATTTCCTGAGTTAATAAATCCACCAATTGCTCCTTTGACTTGAATGCAGGTTTAGTATAAGGCTAATTAATAAATATAAAAACCATACGCATAATATTTATAAATTTATTTGTATTAATTTGTATTAATTTTGTATTCTATGCTTCAAATAGATAAAATATTACTTAAAATAGCTTATAAAATAAAACGTGTTTAAAAAGGATATTAACAGAATGATGGAAAAGATTTTTGAACATAGTTTATGGAGTTCAAGATTTATCGTACTTCTTGCTGTAATTTTTGGCTTAATGGGTGCCATAATACTCTTTATTGTGGCCAGTGTTGATG
>DAOVUE010000087.1 GCA_030632745.1 Pseudomonadota bacterium
CAGTCAGCTGTAGTGCTGATTGTTCTTCCATTTCTTTTATTTGTTCAAATTCAGGCTCCAGCTCTGACACTTGCGTGGCCAGTAATTGCTGTTTTTCTTCATCTTCTGTTAGATGAGCATGCATACTCTTATACGATTGTTCGGCCTGATCCAGATCATCCTGGTATTGCTGACTTTTTTCTTTTGCATGGCTGATAGCCTGTTCAACACGGGCTATTTCAGAACCTACCTGATAAAAATGACCCTGTACTGAATTAAAGGCTTCATTGGCATCAATATGCTGTTCTCTGGATTCTTCAATACCGGCTTCAACAGAACGCAATTTTGCCATTAATTGTTCCAGAGAAATCTCTTTTTCTCGAATCAAACTATCCTTTTGTCGGGCTTTTTTATCGACACTATCCCAGCGAATGGCCTGCAGCTGGGCCTTTTTAAGTCGTTCTTCTTTTTTGAGTTCTGTATAACGCTGAGCAGTTTTAGACTGACGCTGCAGATGCGCCAGCTGCTTGTCCAGTTCTGCCCTGATATCATCAAGACGCTCCATATTTTCCCGTGTATGACGAATGCGGTTCTCAGTTTCTCTGCGACGTTCCTTATATTTAGAGATACCGGCAGCTTCTTCAATATAAACCCGTAATTCTTCCGGTTTAGATTCAATAAGGCGTGAAATCATCCCCTGTTCAATAATAGAATAACTTCTGGGGCCCAGCCCCGTACCCAGAAAAAGATCGGTGACATCACGCCGGCGACAGCGCACATTATTTAAATAATATTGCGACTGTGCATCCCTGTTAATCGTTCTCTTGACTGATATTTCATTATATTGAGCATATTCACCGCCAATCGCAGCGTCTGAATTATCAAACAGCAGTTCTACGGTACATTGTCCAACCGGCTTTCGACCCGAAGAACCATTAAAGATCACATCCGTCATGGATTCACCACGCAGATTTTTTGCTGAACTTTCACCCAGCACCCAGCGAACAGCATCAATGGTATTAGATTTACCACAGCCGTTAGGCCCGAGAATACTCACTAAATCGCTGGGAAAGGACATTACGGTAGGATCGACAAAAGATTTAAAACCAGCGAGTTTAATTTTGCTTAAGCGCATTGAGTTACTTTTATAAGAATGAATCAAATTCTCTCATCATTGAGAATCGGCTATTTTACCTAATGTATCACTCATGATCTACAGTGAAATTAACTAATAGCAATATTATCAAATACCGTCAATTCTGCATATCCCTATAGAACCGTGACAAATGTCTCACTTCCAGTTAACACTTTAAAAATTTAAGGTTATTTTAAAGTTTGTTATATAGAATAAAAAATTCATTTTTTTACATATTTCGATGTAATGATAAGAGTCGAATTATCGACCAATTATAAAAACATAAAAAAAGGGGGGATGGCTATGAGCCAATACCAACAAGATAAGAAGTACCCGTATAAGCAATCGATGCTAATGTCTGTTACTGTGTTTTTTTTGCTGATACTGGCAAGCATTAATCTATATGCGGCAAAGCCGCCGCCAATACCATTATCGTGCAGTATCGCACCTGATGCAGGATCGACTGCGGCTGGGGCTGCGATAACATTTACCGGTACTGCAGATGGTGGTGCCAAGGGAGGCAAGACATACTTGTGGGATTTTTCAGATGGATCAGGCACTCCCACAGCTTCATCAGCTAATCCTGTTACTGTGACTTACGGCACGGGAGGCACTTATAATATCCTGCTTGATGTTACTGACAAGGGTAGTACTACAGCTAGCTGTAATACTACCGTGACAGTGAGTCCTGCAGCTGGAAATAATGCACCGGTGGCTCAGAATGATGAGTACAATACACAGCAGGATACTCTATTGAGTATTTCTGTTCCCGGTGTACTCTTTAATGATAATGATCCTGATGGTGATCCAATGACTGCTGTGCTCGATGTCGATGTCGATGTTACTGCCGGTACCTTGAATCTGTTTTCTGACGGTTCTTTTACTTTTGACCCTGCCCCTGGTTTTTCAGGCTCCGTTAGCTTTACTTACCACGCTGATGATGGTGCTTTAGAGTCTGTCTCTGCCGTGGTTACCATCGGTGTAACTGCTGGTGGTGCGGTTTCCATAAACTCAACCAGTATTAATGGTGCCGCTGTACCTCCCGCTGCAGTAATTGAGCAGCCAATTGTAGATAAGGATCTTAAAAATGATTATACAATTGTTGCAATCAATGATCTGGGTATGCACTGTGGTGATCTCGATACCCGTATTTCCAGTATCCTGCCGCCATTTAATGTCCTGCATTCACAAGTTATCCAGCGTGGTAATGGTGGGCTGCCACGGATACTAGGTGAAGGTGAGGTAGAAATTTTCTATTCTGCTGCTTCTAACCCAAATGATCCTGCCCCTGCGAAAGTTGCAGCAGGACAGGCCTTGTCATCAGTTGCTAATGATGGCACAGTTTACAAGACTAATTTCTGGGATATTTCTTCTCAGGCCTACGATTCTTTCTATCCGTCAGGTATCCTGGCGTTATTCTCCAGCAACGAAGATGTCGGTCTGCCAATGCCTGACGTGGAACGCTTCTATCTGGGAGATGGTTTTTTAAGCGCTTCGCAGCAGAATATGGCAGGAATAACTGTTCCGTACACAGCTAACGAACCGCAGATATTCCATGAGCATATCGGTGTACAGCCTTTCTTCATTAACTTTCCATTTGGTTATACAGCAAATGTGAATTTGTTTGAAGCCGCTGGTGTTCCGATTTCTGCATTTGATGATTTCGGTCAGGAGAACCCTTATCCACTGGTCAGAGTTCAGGCTGAAGTGGCTGGCAGAACGGTTGCTTCTATTGATATCGTTATGCCGATCTCGGGTGAGGCTGAATGTCAGAGTTGTCACTCTGCTGATATTGGTAATCAGGCTGCTCTTGGTAATATGGCTGTGGGTGATATTGCATCTGCGATGGAAGATCCACTGGAAGGCGATCTGGGCAGTGTACCTTTTGAGGTCAGTATTGAGTGGGCGAGTGATATCAACCTGTTACGCTTACATGACCAGAAGCATGGTACCACGCTAGATCAGGGCTTTGATGCCGATACTGGTAAGGCAGTTGCCCCGGTTGTTTGTCAGAACTGTCACTATACTCCAGCGCTTGATCTGGCTCAATTTGGTCCACTTGGACCAGAAAATGATAATGTGGAACCAATCATACTTAACGATGGCGCTATAGTAATAGACTCGTTGGCTAATGGTCGTGATCAGGTTAAGCATAAATCAATGTCTAATGTAATGCACACTCATCATTCAAGCACTGGCCTGTTCCCTGATATGCCGCCAGCAATTGATGCTCAGGGTAATCGACGTGATCCTGTGCTTACACAGAACATTCTGAAAGAAACATGTTACATGTGTCACCCAGGTGAACGCACGCAGTGTATGCGCGGTGCCATGGCTAACGGTGGTCTGGTCTGTCAGGACTGTCATGGTCAGATGGCGCAGGTGGGTAATGACTTCACACGTAATGTTGTAGACAATATCGATGGTAGTGAATTCGAACTGGGTCCGGACTTCTATACCAATCCTGATACGCCACGTGTTCCATGGGCTAATGAGCCTGGTTGTGGTTCCTGTCACACAGGTTATGCCACTGATAATCTGGCGGGGGACCCAGATGTACTGGTTAGTCCAACGGATACGCTGGGTAATGCTGATGGTATACGTCTGCTTGCAGCTTATCGCACAGGTGATGCTAAAGCCACACCGATTGTTCCTACTAATAAGGCTTTTGCTGAGAACACAGTAACAACAGAAGATATGCCGGGTGATCCAGATGCTATTGGTAATCCGAAGCTGTACAGAGTCAGTAATGGTCATGGTGGTCTGTTTTGTGAGGCCTGTCATGGTAGTACGCATGCAGAGTGGCCAACAGCTAATCCAAATGCTAACGATAATATCCCGGCTTCACAGCTACAGGGACATAGCGGTTACATTGCCGAATGTACAGTCTGTCACGAACCGAATGATGAATCTTTACCACTGGGTAATAATGGACCCCATGGTATGCATCCTGTATCTGACAGGTATGTAAAAATTGATCCGGATACATTAAAAATAGAGGATGATGGTAATGGAAACGTAGTACCTGACCCGAATTATTCGAATCTCACTGAGGATTTACGCTGGAATACCGATCATAAAAGTTACAAAAATGATGGTCCTGGTTGTAACGCCTGTCATGGTGCAGATCTGAAAGGTACGGTACTGTCTCGTACCGCAAAACATCGTGTTATTAAGTGTAAGGATGACAAGGGCAGTCTGCCCGGTTGTGCTGCAGGTGATGAGTATGCGGTGATACCAAAAGGAACACCTGTGGGATGTGGGCTTTGTCACCAACAGAAAAAACGCTAGTCTGATAAAAATAGTACAGGAAACTGTGTGAAGTATAAAGGGTATCAGAAGTTTTGATACCCTTTTTTTATTCCATCAGCAGTTTTTCAATAACTGCTATGACTTCATCACTATCCCACTCCAAAGGACCCTGTGCAATATAACGGATATGGCCCTTCTTATCCACTATAAAGCTGGTGGGTAAAATCTTTGCCTGCCATTGTTTAAATGTTTTGCTTTTAGGATCAAGCAACACAGTGAAACTTATATTGTTACGTTTAGCCTGATAGCTCACTGTCCTTTTATTTTCCGCAACATTAATCGCTACAATGTCAAACGGACGATGCTGAAATGCTTTTTCAAGACGCAGCATAGCGGGTATTTCTCGAATACAGGGCGGACACCAGCTGGCCCAGAAATTGACCAGCACCACTTTGCCCTGAGAGTCTGACAGCTGGTGAAGCTGACCATCAGTACTTTCCAGTTCAAATGAAGCAATACTTTCATTATTCTCAACTGTCTCCAGTCCCGCTGTCACTGAAGCTGAGAAACAGATAAAAACTAATAATATAATGCTATTGATTGTTCTGCTATACATTTACCTACCTTCAACCTAAATAAAAACTAAGCTAAATTATTAATAAATAGCCTTTAGCCAAACTTGAATTTGGCACCATTATTTATAGTAACATTAAATTTCTATAAATAATGGTGGATGCTTTTTACCCGATCAAGGCTGTTTAAGTTATGATACTAATTTTTCAGCCAGTCATATCCTTCGTCCATAGTTTTGAATAATTTTGTGGGATTGTCTTTAAATATGGTTTCTTTAGAACTATTAAATGAGTCTATCGTAACGGGATCATCTGCAATACAGGCAACCTTTAAGAAAATATGTTTTGAATTGACCATCATATAATTTGCCGCATCAGCTGAATACACATTTTCTTTATTTCGGGTGCATAAAATATTTACAGGAGTCTTATATTCTTTGATAATCGTATGATATATTTCATTCATATCCGTATCTGATAACTCGCCGGCCAGATAGATATTAATATTAATAATATTATCTTCTTTATCACCATAGATTTTAATTGTTGCTTTTCCCGTATCGAACATGAAATTATCCTTTAGTTTATTCTGACTTAGCCTGTAAATATGTAACTTCTCAAAAAGTCCGTGAAAAGTTTTCTCCATTTACGTCATCCCCGAAGTCTTTAATCGGGGATCTATTGCTGGAAATAGATCCCCGATTAAAGACTTCGGGGATGACGGTATAATTTTTAGTATAGTCACGGACTAATTAAGAAATTACGTAAATATAGCATAATACCTAATTCAGATTGCATCAGCAAGAGGTGTACATCTTTATTAGAAGCGGGAAAATTCAAACTGTGCATGTGATAAAAAAATACTAATGAGGTACTTGCAAAACTGCTTTTAGCTTCCCCCTTTTTCAAAGGGGGACTTGAGAGGATTCTTTTTTGTAAAATTAAGTTGTTGATAATAATAAAGTTAATAAACCCCCTCTATCCCCCTTCGCCTCGTGGTGCCTACTTTTGGTGAAAAAGGGGGAGGTAAAAAGCAAGAAAATTTGATGTTTTGCAAGTACCTCTAATTATTTTTTTAAAAATAGTGTAAAATTCGTTTAAATTTAATTGGACAGTTATTGGAACACACAGCTTTAATTGTCATTACCAGGAACTATTCATCGATGTCCAGCCAACCCAGTAAAGAACTTGAAACGTTTGATAATCCCTCTCCTGAAAGGGATTTTACTATACGTATTAAGATACCTGAATTTACCTGCTTATGCCCTAAAACAGGCCAGCCTGATTTTGCTACCATTCATATTGAATACATTGCAGATAAAGTCTGCGTTGAATTAAAATCATTGAAAATGTATATGTGGTCATTTCGTGATGAGGGTGCTTTTCATGAAAAAGTAACAAATGATATGCTTTCCGATCTGGTTAATGCCGCCGCGCCTCGTTTTATGCGTGTTACTGCAGAGTTTTATGTGCGCGGCGGTATTTATACAACGGTTATTGCAGAACATCAGGCTGACAACTGGACAGCGCCTATACCGGTTCAATTACCTTAACCCTGACTATAAAAAAAGCATGCTCAGTCTGGGTATTGATATAGGCACATCCGGCATTCGTGCTGTGGTCATGAATAAAGATCAGCAAATTCTTGCCTCTGCTGATGCCGGATTAAACCCCTCTATAGTCCGCTATTCAAAAAAAAATAATCCTGCAGCTTATACACAGGATCCTTTTCACTGGTGGGATGTTTTTAAGATTACTATGCTTTACCTGGCA
>DAOVUE010000318.1 GCA_030632745.1 Pseudomonadota bacterium
AGTTCAGAGTTCAGAGTTCAGAGTTCAGAGTTCAGAGTCAGAGTCAGAGTCAGAGTTAGAGATAAAGTGGGTTTTATAGGATAGGGAAAAAAGGAATTTATGTCACTTAATCTTGTAGATTCTCATTGCCACCTGGATATGCTGGATTTATCTGAATTTGATGATCATATGGATCATGTGATTGAACGGGCCAAAGCAAGTGATGTCACAGATATCTTGAGTATTTCAGTTGATTTGGATTCTTTTCCCCGAGTCCTGGAAACTGCACAAAATTACCCTAATGTTTATGCTTCAGTCGGATTGCATCCCTGTCATGCAGCAGAAGAAATAATCAGTGTCAATAAATTATCTGCTTTATCTGATGATCCCAGGGTTATCGCCATTGGAGAAACGGGTTTAGACTATTATATGAATAAGGGTTCAGATCCTCTGCAAGATGATTTTGCCTGGCAGAGGGAACGTTTTCGAATTCATATCAGAACAGCAATTAAAATGCAAAAGCCTTTAATTATCCACACCAGAGATGCCCGAGAAGACACTTTAACTATTCTGGCAGAAGAAAATGCTCATCAAATTGGTGGTATTATGCATTGTTTTGTTGAAGACAGTGCAACTGCAGAAAAGGCTCTGGATATGGGATTTTATATTTCGTTTTCCGGTATAGTGACTTTTAAAAATGCTAAAGCTTTACAAAAAGTAGCTAAAGCGATACCTGATGATAGAATTCTTATTGAAACAGACTCTCCCTATCTTGCACCTGTTCCAATGAGAGGGAAAAAAAATCAACCCGCTTATGTTGCTTATATTGCAGAATTTTTAGCAGAATTACGCGGTACAAGCATTGAACATATTGCTAAAATCACTCGTGATAACTATTATAGATTATTTCGCCTTTGAACTATTTAACTTCTACTAAGAGCCTTCAGCTATAAGAGCCTTCAGCTAATAAAAGAGCCGTCAGCCAATGAAATTTAATAATAACTTATTTTTAGTATTGTACCTTTGTAGTATGGTATTTCTATTGTCCAGTGTAAGTCTGGCTTCATCAATAGCTATTGTCAATGAAAAAGTCAATGAAGCAAAAAATACCACTTATCATGGTATTTATGAAAAGGAGATTAAACTGGAAAATGGACAATGGCAGGGGCAGCCCTTTTCTAAAGGCGGAGCATCAAGACCAACGGCTGGTTTTATAAAGAATTTTTCATTCAGCGGTGATCTTGATGCTGACGGAGTGCAAGAGCGCATTGTGTTTTTATGGAAAAATTCAGGAGGCTCTGGAACCCGGGTGTATATGGCTGTATTAGCATTGCATGAGAATAAACTGCTTAATACAGAAACTATTCTGCTGGGCGATCGGATTCAATTACAAATGGGTCGCATTGTAAATGGTCAAATTGAATTGGATGTTATTCAGGCAGAAGGAGATGATGCAGCTTGCTGCCCTACGCATAAAGTATTGCGCAGCTGGGTATTTAAGGATAAGCAATTAATGGAAAACAAACCACAGCCGTTAGGAGTTATTTCTCTGCTGGATTTAGAAGGTGTTAACTGGGTATTGACTCAATTAAACTGGAATGAGAAGGTATCTGAAGAAGCAGGTGTTACATTGACCTTTAATGTTGATAAAGTGGCCGGACGAAGCGGCTGTAATCGTTATTTCGCAACCGTTAAAAGCTCCGGCTCAGCCGGAGAAATACAAATAAGTCAGGCAGGTGGAACCAGAATGGCTTGCCCGGGAGAAGCCATGGCTCTGGAAAGCCGCTATCTTAAAGCCTTGTCAAAAGTGAGCAAATACAGCTTTGTTAATGGCCAGCTGGCTTTAACCTGGAAAGATGATGATGCCACCAGCACGATGCTTTTTTCAGCTCGAAAACTTAAATAAGGGACTTAAAATCCCCCGGTGGCAACACCGTGCCGGTTCGATTCCGGCCCTGGGCACCACTCTTAGAAGTATTAGTAAGACCTTATTGTTTTATATGGCGCACTCGCGGCGCAATTCTTAACAACAAACTACAACAAAATTACTTCTCAAAACCTCATCTTTTAGACTCTGTTTATACTCAGAAATATATATCTGTGTGTTGAATTGCATCCGTTGATGATCAGACTTAATTTATAATAAGATTTCAAACTGGCTGTCTAGGTCATTTCATTTTCGAGAATAAAGTATGAAAAAATTTATTATAGCAATATTGATTGGCTATGGACTCTATTGAAATTGATGGTTTGAGGCAGAACAAACAATGGTTGCGTTCTCATTTCTATGGTTGCTGTTAATTGATGTTTTTAGTGTTTCCGGAGTCCAGATCATTACCCATTTCGATCATTTCAGATACTTCTAGTGTTCCGTTAATTTCAAGAAAAGGGCATGACTGCGCTATTTTCAGTGCTTCCTGCATGGAGTTGAGCTGAATAATACTCAATCCGGAAATGCTTGACATGGTGCCGGGAGCGGCGGTTCCATTAGGCTGAATGGTATGCGTGTCCTTAAATGGTATGGCCGGACTGATAACGGCATCACCAAGAGAATCAAGCCATTGCTGATATTTTTGAAAATGTTTCTGGCTTTCCGCGGGGCTTGCTGGAAATTCACCTCCCAGGTAAACAAAGATAAATTTTGGCATAATTTTAAGGACTCCTAAAGATCAAAAAATAATAAATACTCATAGCAATAGCTCAATAAGTCTGCTGTATTTCCAGGCATCAGCGGCACATGCTTTATTGTAATCGCAATCTAGTCATTTTACACGGCCGCCAGATAGCAAACAAGATGCTCCTGAAAAATCACCTGAGTTAATGTGGAAATTAAAATCTTATGTATTGAGCCCGGGCAGGAATGATATTTCGGATACCGCCGCTTGGATTTACCACATCTCCTTTGTAACGAGGTTAACATAATGACATCAGCCCTTTCAAGGTGATTTTTTAATCAATTTTAATTTTTGTATTTTTCCATATCAACTTTACCTGCAAGTTCCAGTAAAAATGCACTAAATACTTTTAGCGACATTTCCCTCACAATATCCCATTGTGTTGTCGGTATCGCAATCATCATACCATCATATGTTCTTGTAATATTACCGGCGATGTAATAGGCCGATAGCTCATTTGCAACCCGCTCTTCTCCGTATTGACTGCGAAGTGCTGCTTTTAATACGGACAATGACTTGATCCAGTGTTACCACAGGCTACAGCTGTACCTTGTGGATCGGCATGATCTCCAAACCAAAGCACAGCATGATGTTCATAAATTCCAACCCCCATAGCAGGAAAATTTACCCAGCCCATATTCCAGTTTCAAGTATAACAGCATTATGTC
>DAOVUE010000051.1 GCA_030632745.1 Pseudomonadota bacterium
AGTGATTACGGAGATGATTTTCTCCTGGCCGGGGCTGGGACAATTAACCATCGAATCCATTCAAAAAAGAGATTATCCTGTTGTTCAGGCCTGTATTTTGCTGATTAGTACAAGCTATGTTGTCATTAATACTATAACTGATATTGTCTATGGTTTACTTGATCCGAGAATTCGGCTGGGAAAATCATGAAAGTTTATTTTTCTTTGTTTGTGCTTATCAGCTGGTTATTAATGATGCTATCAGCACCGTTATTAAATTTACAACCCAATGAAATTGTACTTGAGAAAATATTACAGACAGGTGATCAGCAGAGTTTCTTTGGTTATGATGATTTAGGTCGTCCTTTATTTGATCGTTTGCTTGTGGGAGCCTATACTTCTTTTATTGTTGCCTTTGGTGTAATTATTGTTTCTCTGATAGTCGGCACCAGTATCGGTGTGGTGAGTGCTTATGCCGGCGGGCACTGGGATCACTTTGTGGTGCGGATTATTGATGTTTTTATGGCTTTTCCGGGGATTTTACTTGCCATCGCCTTATCCGGTCTGATGGGCCCCGGGATTACCAATGTGATTATTGCTCTGAGTATCGTCAGCTGGGTTGGCTATGCACGTTTATCAAGAGCTCAGGTTATGGCCATTAAACAGCGTGAACATGTACAGGCAGCTCAGGCTTTGGGGGCTTCCCATGGGCGAATTATGTTATTGCATATATTGCCTTTAATTGCAGCTCCTTTGCTGATCGAATTTACCTTTGGTATTGCCAGTATTATTATTGCTGAAGCGGGTTTGTCTTTTTTGGGACTGGGTGTACAGGCACCGGAAGCGTCCTGGGGGAGCATGATCAGAGACGGCAGCCAATATCTATTAATGGCTCCGCATATTGTATTAGTGCCGGGCATAGCTCTAATGTTAGTGGTATTGTCCATTAATATGCTGGGTGATGCGGTACGAGATAAACTGGATGTAAAAAGTAAGTAACTTGAACTTTAGATAACAAAATAACCAACGTATTGATATAACTTGATTTATTCCAGAAGACGCTGTGAATACATCCATGTAAGCTTGGCTTTGGCATCCATGCCAAAGACACTTCTTCCATAAACCAAGCAATATCAATACTTAGTGCGTACTTTTACTCTGTTTATTAAACAGAGTTCAGGCTAAGTAACCTTTAGTAAAGATAAATTATAGGGAAATAATATGACTTTGGGTCCGGTGATGGTTGATATTGCAGGTGAGGAATTAACTGCAGATGATAGAGTGCTATTATCCAACCCTGTTGTAGGCGGAGTTATTTTATTCAGTCGAAATTACCATTCTCTGGATCAGCTGGAAAAGTTAGTTAAATCCATTCAAGGGATCAAAAAACCTCGTTTATTAATTGCAGTGGATCAGGAGGGGGGACGGGTACAGCGCTTTAAGGATGGTTTCACTATTTTACCTGCGATGCGTCGTTTTGGTGAGATTTACGATACTGATCATAAAATGTCATTAGAACTCGCCAGACAATGCGGCTGGTTAATGGCCAGTGAAATTCGTTCTACCGGTATTGATATTAGTTTTGCTCCCGTTCTTGATATTGATAAAGGCATCAGCAGCGTGATTGGCGACAGAGCTTTTCATAGTGATCCTTTTGTAGTGGCCAAAATTTCCCAGGCCTTTATTACCGGTATGGAAGATGCCGGAATGCAGGCAACGGGCAAGCATTTTCCGGGGCATGGTTCTATTGCTGCTGATTCACACGTGGCTATGCCGGTTGATGATCGTTCTATGGTTGAGATTGAAATGGATGACCTCAGACCTTTTCAATTTATGATAGAAGCGGGTATCAATGCTTTGATGATGGCTCATGTAATATACTCACGGGTGGATCCTCAGCCAGCTGGTTTTTCCAGTTTCTGGATGAAAACTGTTTTACGCGATAAAATGCATTTTCAGGGTGCTATTTTCAGTGATGATTTGAGCATGGAAGGTGCTGTGATTGCCGGCAGTTACACTCAACGGGCTATAATTTCATTAAACGCGGGATGTGATATGATTTTAGTTTGTAATAATCGTGAAGCAGCATGGGAAGTGGTGAAGAGTCTGCAAGGTTATGAAAATCCGGCATCCAGTTTACGCCTGGCTCATTTACATGGAAAACAGACTGTCAGCCGGGAAACACTGGTGACTGAACCGCGTTGGAACGAAGCTAAGAAGCTATTGGCAAAATATGTAGAAGATCCTTCATTAGATTTGCTGGATCCAACGCTTTATACCTCTTGAGCAATTATCAGACTATGCAGTGTCATTCAGAAACTGACACTAACAAACCAACAACAGGGGAATACTATGGCGGATAAATTATTGATAGTTATGGTTAATACCGATCCAAACAATAGTGCAGAATTAGGCGCACCTTTTTTTCAGGCCACTGTGGCTGCAGCCATGGAATATGATGTGGAAATTATTTTAACCGGGCGTTCCGGTGAATTGGCGGTCAGAGGCGTTGCTGAAAAATTACATGTGAAACCAGGCAGTAAACAAACGGTTTATGATTATATTCGCGAAGCCTATGAGGCTGGAGTGAAATTTAAAGTGTGTACACCTACACTGGAACTCTGGGGTGATGATTTAATCCCGGAAATTACTGAAACCATTGGTGGTGCCTATATTATCTCTGAAGCGATGGATGATAATACCGTTACCTTTACTTATTGAGTTACAAAAAATACTATTTATAAAGTTGATTTTATGTCTGATTTAGAGCAATTATTTCTTGAGTGCAAGGAAGTTAAGGAACAGGCTGACTGTCTGTTTACTAAAGATGAGGTGCTTTATGCAATAAAAGAATTGGCAGAAAAAATATCAGTTGAGCTGGCTGATTCTAATCCTATTGTTTTAGGTGTTATGAACGGTGCATTGATACCGATGGGCTTATTGCTTACAGAATTGGACTTTGCTCTACAGGTAGACTATATCCATGCAACGCGTTACCGGGATAAAACAACGGGCGGCCGGTTAAAGTGGCTGGCACCGCCAAAAATTGCTATAAAAGATAGAATCGTTTTACTGGTTGATGATATTCATGATGAAGGAATTACACTTGATATCATAAAGACTTTTTGTCAGGATGAAGGTGCAGAAAAAGTCTATAGTGCGGTATTAGTAAATAAAAAACATGATCGAAAAAATAATACCTGTGCCGATTTTATTGGACTTGAAATACCGGATCGTTATGTATTTGGCTTTGGAATGGATTACAAGGGTATGTTACGAAATGCGGCAGGAATTTATGCAGTAAAGGGTTTGTGATTTTACATATATCAAAATCCGCAACAGGAATTGGATATTTGAATCTGAAGACGCTGTAAATACCTCCATGTAAGCTTAACTTTGGCATCCATGCCAAAGATACTTCAGATTTAAATACCCAACACCTGTTGCTAGTGACATAAATTCTAGTAAGTGGAGATTGGAGCGTTTGGAAAAAGAAAAAAAAGTAGCGATTATTGGTGGTACCGGGCTGACTTCGCTGCAGAATCTTGATATTGTCCGGAGTGAAGTTATTATGACGCCTTATGGTGAACCTTCATCACCTGTCAGCTATGGTGTGATGGAAGATGGTAGCCTGGAAAATGGTAGTAAGGAAATTGTTTTTCTTGCCCGTCATGGTCATGAGCATAATATTCCACCCCATAAAGTGAATTATAGAGCCAATCTCTGGGCTTTAAATCACATTGGAATTAATACCCTTATTGCGGTTAATGCCGTGGGGGGAATTCGGGATGATATGCTTCCGGGTAGTCTGGTTTTACCCAATCAGATTATTGATTATACAACGCAGCGTATTAATACTTTTTTTGAGGATAATTTAACTCATGTCACTCATATTGATTTTTCCTATCCTTATAGTGAAGAACTGAGTCAGCTAATATTAGAAAGTGCAGAAAAACAGCATATTGAATTGCTGCAAAATGCGACTTATGCAGCTACAGAAGGCCCCAGACTGGAAACTGCAGCTGAAATACAACGTTTGAAAAGAGATGGTTGTGATATTGTTGGAATGACAGGAATGCCGGAAGCGGCTCTGGCCCGGGAATTGGAAATTGACTATGTTTCAATCTGTGCTAATGCTAACTGGGCTGCCGGCTTAAGTGATGAACTCATTAGCATGCGGGACATAGAAAAGAATTTGCTGGGTGCAATGGCACAAATTCGATGTCTGATAGCACAGCTGCTGAAGAGTATGTGATTTTCGTAGAGACGTTGCATGCAACGTCTACAGGTCTTCAGGCTTTAAAAGGAGTCACATAGACTAACAGACCAAATATAGGGTTGTCTATGTAGTGCAGTTCTTTGCTGCGCATTTTCCTGTTTTGTTTAAACAGATAAGTCTTGCGGGTACAGTTATTAATGTTTTCTTCATTTTCGGATTGTGCAGTTTCATTATCAAAGGTTTTTTCTGCTACGGGGTTATCTGATACAGGGTTAATAGTCGCTGCTTTGGCTGAATAACTGCAGTCTGATGCACTCAGGTTGACTTTCATGTGTAAAAAGCGTGAAACATAGAGCGTCAATTCTCCCTCAGGTAATAACTTAGCGGTATTTTCATCTGCACTAAGCAAAATGGGCAGGGCTCGTTTTTTGGATAAAGAGCGCTGAGTCCAGCCAAAATGTGCTAATAGTCGAAAATCACGGGAATGTTTAATATGAGCTGCAGAGTCAGAAAGTTTATACTGCTGCGCTGATAAGGAGGAAATATTACCCAGTGATGTAAAACGTTTATTAGAGAGGTTATAGCGTGCCAGGGCTGTTGTTTCTGAATTACCCGGTGGTGAATCTTGTTGTGATATTGATGAGCCATATTCATTGCTGCTAATAGCATCGCTGGCCATATCCGGATTGATTTTATTGCTGTCCCAGTATTCTTTGTTTTTGCCCTGTTCGTTTAAATGTCTAAACAAAACAACTTCAACAATATAATATTGTTTTGCTTTTGTCTTAAGCTCGCCGGATGCTGCTTCTGCATAAGCTAATGTGGTTAATACTAATGGTGTCAATAAAGATAGAATAAAAAAAAGGCTGAATTTAAATAGGCTGTTCATGCTCAATGGTCTCAATTAATGTACAGCGTATTATGCTCAATAGGGGATGGGAAAGCTATACTCCGGAGAATAAATATTGCTTTATATTGCTTTATTTAGAAAGTGAACTCAATATCCGCAGCATGATTGTTAATCGGGATGTTTGCCGGCAGGATTAGCAAGTTCATGACCGATAATCAACCGGTGTAAATCCCCTATTGTTGAGATTTGTTCCATATTGACCGTAAGTCCGTTGAAATATTCTGCAATAGCTTGTGCCAGCTCTATCTCTTCTGCAGGCTGCATGCCTATATCCCGACGTAGATCAAGTGAGTCATCCAAGGCATCAATATCGATGTCCAGGGTATCAGAAATTAATGCATTAAGGCTCATAGTCATTAATGCTTCAACTGATGAAAGCTCATCTTCGCCTGTTTTAATACACATTTTCTTTTGTCCGTTTTGATCCTCGACCTGATTGATATCTCAGTTTAAGTCATTATCAGAACCTGAAATAAGACTTTAATATCTGATTGGTAAAATGAGTTCTAAGATAAAATCCACGCGGCAGGGTTTGTTCTCTTAAACCATCCTGACCAATTCCAGTGGTTAGTATAGATGAATTTGCTGCTTTAGGGCGAATTTGTAGTGCTTCCCCCTGATGTGCAGTTATTGTTTTGACCTGTCCAAGGCTGATAAGTTCCATAAATTCTTCCCAATCGGCTTGCAAACTGTCTAATTGCTCTTCTGTTGGCGACCAGAGAAAGCTATTGCCGACTTTTCGTTCGCCCAGAGTGAGAGCCGGATCGGCTTCAATAGGAACCCATAACACCTTTTTCAGTTTTTTATAAACACAGGATTCCTGCCATTGAAGTCCGGTATGATTTAATAAGGGGACCACACAAACAAAAGTAGTTTCTTTTGCTTTATGATGAGCATTTAGAGGGATTGTTTTTAATTCTATGTCAAGATTTTGAAAATCGGGTTGTGAAAGATTTCCGGCGGAAGCACCCAGGTGGATTTCAATAAGCTGCCCAATCCAGCCCTTATTATGGTTTAAATTTTCCGGTACAGGCCAGCCAATTTCGCTAGCGAGCTGAGATAAATTCTTTCCGCATAATTCCTGTCCCCGGGATATGAGTTCATTTTCAGATTCTGGTTTTTGATAGTTTGTCACTGTACTGGCTGATGGTTAAACGCTGGCTAATGGTTAAACGCTGACTGGATAGTTAAACGCTGGCTAATAGTTAAACAGATTTCATTAATAAAAAAATAAAACCCACAACAAGTACTAAAGGGATTAATACCGAGATAAGATCATTGCCTGATGCCTTAGGGCTGTTTTTCACCATTTCTTTTACTCGGGGGAACAAATAAAGCAGCATTGCAACAATTAATAATGCCGAGAAGATTTTCATCCAATCCATTATGGGTAGACCTTATAGTTAATCGTTTGTATAAATGAGATAAGAGACGAAGTTGAAGAAAATGTAGATGTATTATTGAAAGATACAGACAATTAAATGACAGAAGTAAACTATCTAGTAGACAATAGTTCTCTGTCATTTAAGTGCGGTTTTAAATCGCATTATTGCCTAATCATCACCTGAAGCAAAGCCAAGCAGGGCAAGAAGATTAACAAAAATATTAAATAAATTTAAATATAAGCCAACGGTTGCCATTATATAATTTGTTTCGCCGCCATTGATGATACGGCTGGTATCATATAATATAAAACCACTCATGATCAGGATAATAAAGACAGACAATGCTAAAGATAATGCCGGGATTTGCATAAATATATTAGCCAGCATAGTAATAAGAACTAACACCATACCCACTACAAGCATGCCGCCCATAAAACTAAAATCACGACGTGATGTTAAAGCATAACCGGAAAGTGCCAGGAAGATAATTCCGGTACCACCTAAGGCAGTCATAATTAACTGACCGCCATTAGACATTTGCAGATAGTTATTAAGCATAGGGCCTATGCCAAAGCCGAGCAGACCTGTTATGGCGAAAACAACTCCAATACCTGCAACGCTGTTAGCAGTGCGGGGCAGTGCAAACCAGATAAGACCCAGGGCTCCGAATGTGGCAACCAGAGGCATAAAGCCAGGCATTTGCATCTGCATAGATATAAAAGCCGTAAATGCACTAAAAATTAATGTGAGAGAAAGCAGGGCATAAGTGTTTTTCAGCACTTTATTCGTTGCCAGTATACTTTCCTGTGAACGTGCTGTATCAATATATTGATTCATTATTGTAACTGCCTCCAAAGCAGAAGTTATATTTTTTAACCTAAATAACTCAGTTGGATCGTAGCGCCTTAGGCATTCAAAGTAGATTTAACTGAGTTATTTAGGTTTAATGATTATACAGGTTTATTTATAGTCTAATATGATATCTGTGACAAGATAAATCAAGGAAAATTCATTTTTTTTTCATTCGGACTAGCATTTAAAATACAGGTTGTTTATAATTCACCTGCTTTTCGACGGTGGGCTGGCAGAGCGGCTGAATGCACTGGTCTTGAAAACCAGCAAGGAGTTAAATCCTTCGGGGGGTTCAAATCCCTCGCCCATCGCCATTTATCTATCTTTAAAATAAAAAGCAATAAAAAGCACTCCTCAGGTTTTAACTTTATTCTGCTTACTATTTAGTTAGTTTCCCCAAATAGCTAGTTTTCCCCATATATCAATTTTAAAATAATAATTTTGTTTGATGACAATTATTGCTTTTCTGCGTGTAGCAATATCCTTTTAAACAGGTTAGAATTTCTGACTAAATAAAACGCTTCAGGAGATTTTAAGTGATAACAGTTTTGCTGGTTGATGATCATGAGCTGGTTCGTACAGGGATTAG
>DAOVUE010000150.1 GCA_030632745.1 Pseudomonadota bacterium
GCCCTTGTGCAAATAAAGTTGTTCCTCTTTAATCTGCAGTACATAACGAACAAGGTTAGATTGTGAGAGCGAAGCGAACCACAATCTGAAGCGTTTGTTGGAACAAGTTGCTCAATCGGAAAATTACTGCTTGGCACAAAACGTCAATCAGTAATTTTCGCTTAACTCTGCGTTAATCTCTCCTTAATAACCACCTAATGATGATGTTTTGAATAATTGGAAATATCAGCTATCTAGAAATGTATTCCAAAATACTTCTACCTCTTATTTTCCGCTTAAGGTTATTAGCTGATAATTTAATTTCCTAACTTACCAGGTAATTGCAAAAATTTATTTTCAATATAATTTTATAATCTAGATAGCCACATTAATAAGACGTTTATAAGGCGGCAGGGCATTAAGGATTTTTTGACCATAAAATTTTGTTATGACTCTTTTATCTAATAAAGTAATTCGTCCTGTGTCTGTTTCTTTACGAATTAACCGCCCGCAGGCTTGTACCAGTTTTATAGAGGCATCCGGGACTGATATTTCCATAAAGGCATTGCGCCCCTGGGATTCCAGCCATTCCGTTAAAGAGGCATCGACAGGATCATTGGGTACCGAAAAAGGTAATTTGGCAATAATGACATGTTCACAATATTTTCCCGGTAAATCTATCCCTTCTGCAAAGCTGGCCAGGCCCAGAATAACACTGCCTTTGCCTTTATCGATCTGCTTTTTATGATCATTAATAATCACCTGTTTATTTCTTTGTCCCTGGGTCAATAACAATTGTTTCCAGATGTTGCCGTTGAGTAATAAGGCGTATTCTACATCATTCATCTGTTTTTTTGAGGAAAAAAGCACCAGAGTACCTTTTTTTGGATCGATTATTTTTTGTAAAATTTCAATGACTTCATCGGTATGGGCCTGATATTGAGTGGCATCGCTATGCATTGCAGGTACTACAAATTCAACATTATCCTGATAATTGAACGGGCTGGGCAGGATATTAAAAATACCCGGAACACCGGAATTTAAAATAAAACGGTCAAAGCTTCCCAGCGCAGCAATTGTTGCACTGGTGACGACGGCTCCATAACATTGAGACCATAAGATTTGTTGTAATGAATTAGCGGCTAAAGTGGGGCTGCAGGATAACTCCATATCCTTACCCTCATTGTCATCTATGTTTGTCAGCCAGCGTGCATTAGGCGGTTGGCTCGATTTATCTGCTGACTCTTTTACAGATTCTTTGCTGGATGAGAAGTCCTGAAAAAGACTCAATGCTGCTTCAATACGATTTTGCATAGGAGAGAGTACAGGCAGCCATTGTTCAGCTACTTCCGGCTTAAATTCAAGTTCATCTCCATCCAGAACATCCTTAAGAAACAGGCTGATATGTTGAAACTGAGTATATAACTTTTCAAAAATAGTAAGTAAATAACGACATTGTTCCTGTAATTCCTCAGGTATCTGTCCAAACTCAAACCTAAGCACTTTCTCTGTATTATCTGTCGCTGCATTACTGCCGGTATGGGAATGATAACGACTTTGCGGGAATGTAAACTGATTGACCAGTGTCTGCAGCTGTTTTGTCTGTTCTGAAATCTCTTTAATCTGCTCAGGTGTATGACTGATAATCTGTTGTATACGTGCAGGAGGTTTTGCTGAAACTGAAAAGGATTTAAGGGAAGTGCTGACCGTGTCTAACCATTTAATCGTGGAGTTAATGCGAAATGAAAAACTAAAATGATTAATGGCTTTAGCCGGAAGGTGATGCCCTTCATCAAAAATATAAATACTTTCATCTGGTGGGGGTAAAATAAAACCACCCCCCATATTTAAGTCACTTAACACCAGATCGTGGTTAACGACGATACAATCGACTTTGAAGACTCTTTCTCTGGCTTTAAAATAGACGCACTCATCATAATGTGTACAGCGTTTACCCGAGCATTGATGTTGATCGGAAGTGAGTGGTGCCCAGCTGCTGTGCGGAATAAAATCTTCCCAGCTGTCAATTTCTCCATCCCATTTTTTTTTCATCCAGGCCTGATAAAGTGCCTCATAAAGCTTTATATCATCTTTATTATTAAGTAAAGTGTTAAATGAAGTGTTAAATGAAGTGTCTGGAATAGTGTCGGGAACATCATTAGATTGAGGTGTTGATAAAGATAATTCTGTTTGACTGCTTTCATTGATATAGCGATTTAAGTGGTATAAACACACATAGCGTTTACGACCCTTAGCCAGAGTAAAAGAAAAATTTAAACCGCTGTGTTTTTGAAGATCGGGTAGATCTTTATTAAGAATTTGTTCCTGCAGGGCTATTGTGGCAGTAGAAATAATCAGTTTCTTTTTTTGTTGTTTAGCAATCGGCAGGCTGGAAACCAGATAAGCGATTGTTTTTCCTGTACCCGTACCCGCTTCTAAAGTGCAAATATGAGGAATTTCAGGATTTTCTTTATCAATATTTCCCAGAGTTCGCGCAATATCAGCAATCATTAACTTTTGCCCATATCTGGGCTTTAGCTCTTTACTCTCAAGTATATGAGTATAAGCAGTTTGTATGGTTGTTTTTAATTTATCATCTAACACAAAAGAGAGCCTTATTTGCCACGCAATACACGGACTAAAAGGTGTCGGAGTCAAATGGCATGACATAGAAAATTAATAAATACTCTGTGCTTGTGCCATTTGACTCCGACACCTGGATCAGAAAAGCATCATTATATTCATCGATATAAAAAAAATCGATAGCCTTTTACACATTTCTGCTCTAATATTCCATATTTTGATCTTTAGGGAAAAATCCAATAGATCAGTCACTTTTTATTAATCGCTGGAATCTCTTTAAAAAAATGCTTAAATCAATTATCCAAAGAATCGCAGAAGAACTTAATGTCAAACAATCTCAGGTAGAAGCGACTATTACTCTGCTGGACGGGGGAGACACTGTTCCGTTTATTGCCCGTTATCGAAAGGAAGTCACCGAGAGTTTAGATGATACACAGCTCAGATTACTCGATGAGCGTTTGATCTATTTACGTGAACTGGATGAACGCAGAGACAGCATTATAAAAATAATTAATGAACAGGGGAAACTGACGACTGAACTCAGGCAGAGTCTTTATACTGCTGACACGAAAACAAGACTGGAAGACTTATATAAGCCCTATAAAGTCAAACGACTTACCAAGGCACAAATTGCCCGGGATGCCGGTTTAGAACCACTTGCTCAATCTTTATTGGATGATCCGACTCTTAATCCTGAAACAGAAGCTGAAAAATATATTAATAAGGATAAGAAAATCATAATAAGCAAGGATGCTCTGGACGGTGCGAAACAGATATTAATGGAGAGATTTGCGGAACATGCAGAATTAGTGGGGCAGTTACGTGAGTACCTTTGGGATAATGGTGTTATGCTGTCAAAAGTAGTTGCAGGCCAGGAGGAGGCCGGCAGCAAGTTTTCTGATTATTTTGATGCAAAGGAAAATCTCAATAAAATGCCGTCACATCGTATTCTGGCATTATTCAGAGGTCGTAAAGAAGGCTTTCTAAGCATTACCACTGAATTGGAAGAAGCTGAATTAACACCAGGCCAGTTGTCTACTATGGAGCATAAAATTGCTCAGTGTTTTGCTATTGAAAACCAGCACAGAGCTGCAGATAAATGGTTATTAGAAGTAGTAAAATGGACCTGGCGTATTAAAGTAAAAACGTCTCTTGATATGGATGTTAAGAAACGTCTCAGAGAAATTGCAGAATCTGCAGCCATTGATGTTTTTGGTGATAATTTAAAAGACTTATTATTAGCGGCTCCGGCAGGACAAAAAGTGACCATTGGATTGGATCCGGGATTAAGAACCGGGGTTAAAGTTGTGGTTGTTGATGAAACGGGTAAATTTCTTGATGATGCGACTATTTATCCTCATGCACCGAAAAGACAATGGGATCAAGCCATTCATGTGCTTGCTGCTCTGGCACAAAAATACGCTGCACAATTAATCAGTATAGGCAATGGTACTGCGTCACGGGAAACGGATAAATTAGCCGCCGACCTGATGAAACAATATCCTCAATTGAGGCTTAATAAAATTGTAGTCTCTGAAGCGGGTGCCTCTGTCTATTCAGCTTCAGAACTGGCAGCAAAAGAATTTCCACAGCTTGATGTTTCATTGCGCGGTGCAGTGTCTATTGCACGACGTTTACAGGATCCTTTAGCTGAATTAGTAAAAATTGATCCTAAAGCCATTGGTGTCGGTCAGTATCAGCATGATGTCAGTCAGGTTCAATTAGGTCGCAAGCTGGATGTAGTTATTGAAGACTGCGTGAATGGTGTCGGCGTTGATTTGAATACTGCATCTATACCCTTATTAGTTCAGGTTTCCGGCTTAAACAATACTATTGCCGGCAATATTGTAAGTTATCGTGAACAAAATGGTGCGTTTAAAAATCGTAAACAATTAATGAAAGTTCCAAGACTGGGTGCAAAGGCGTTCGAACAATCGGCGGGTTTCCTTAGAGTAATGCAGGGTGATAATCCTCTGGATAGTTCAGCCGTACACCCTGAAACCTATAGTGTGGTTGAAAAAATTGCCCAGCATCAGAAGTGTGATATTCGACATTTAATTGGTGACGCACAATTTCTCAGATCGCTCAATCCT
Organism: Pseudomonadota bacterium; assembly: GCA_030632745.1. GTDB lineage: Bacteria > Pseudomonadota > Gammaproteobacteria > GRL18 > GRL18 > GRL18. Next base: position 4,656 of record DAOVUE010000150.1, read on the forward strand.
GCTGATTATACCGATGAAAACTTTGGTAAGCTGACTATTAAAGATATTATTAATGAACTGGAAAAGCCGGGACGAGATCCTCGACCGGAATTTAAAACGGCTGAGTTTAAGGAAGGGGTTGAAGAGCCTAAGGATTTAAAACCTGATATGATCTTGCAGGGTGTGGTGACGAATGTAACTAACTTTGGTGCCTTTGTTGATATTGGAGTTCATCAGGATGGTCTGGTTCATATTTCTCAATTAGCAGATAAATTTGTCAAAGATCCACGTGAAATTGTAAAAGCAGGGGATGTGGTCAAAACCAAAGTGGTTGAAATTGATTTGAAACGCAATAGAATTGCTCTTACTATGCGTTTAAATGAAAAAGTGGAATCACAGGCAAAGCCTATGGGTGAATTACACAAGAATAAACGTCAGAAGAAAATAGTTAATCAGGCCGCGCCTGAAAATAACGCCATGGCTGCTGCTTTTGCTAAGCTGAAATAATTTGCAGCAGGGGTCGGAGTCAAATGATCTATGCACTGAGCTTAATAAATACTAAGTGTGAAATGCCATTTGACTTCGACGTAACTTCTCAATAAGTCCGTGCAACTATTCTCAATTAACGTCATTCCCGAAGTCTTTTATCGGGAATCTATTGCTATAGATGGATCCCCGATAAAAGACTTCGGGGATGACGATATGTAATATCCA
>DAOVUE010000021.1 GCA_030632745.1 Pseudomonadota bacterium
AAGCACCCCCTCCTAACCTCCCCCTATAAAAGACTAGGGGGAGGAACTTAAAGCCCCTTCCCCCTGTCTTTTGAGGGGGAAGGTTGGGATGGGGGTATGCGTGTAGCAGCTAAAGCCTTGCACTACCAAAAGTAGGCTCCACGTGCTTAGACAATAAATTTATACCAACCAATAACGTTTATTATAGGGCGGACGAGGTTCACCGGCGCGATGCTGCAGCCATTTCCAGCCAATACCATCCGGATTACCGCCATAAACCGGATCGGTGAGTAATGCTTCTAACAGATAATTTAAAATATTAGTCAGCCAGCGTTTGCCGTCGGCCTGCTGTTCAAATTCACGCAATAATGCTTCACGCTGTGCTATAGACAGATCGGAAAACTGCTTTTCCTTTGTTTCCGGCAGGGCCTGGTGAATATGATGCTGTAAAGCATGAGTGCCGCTTAAGAGAAATTGTATTTCTGCTTTATCTGTTGCCGGATTAGTTAAATAGCGGTGTAAATAATCCAGGGCATTAATTTCAACGGCACCGGGAGCATCGGTATCAGATGGAAATAAATGATTTTGTACTATAGAAATAGTACGCCAGTCATCCAGCTTGAAACCATTGGAGTCTATTTTAATCTCAGCATCAACATCAACTGCATCTACACCTGCACCTGCAGCTACAATAGCACGGGCTTGTATGTCGGCTGCTGAAACTGCGGCTAAACTGCCGCTGCTGGTTAATAAAAAGGTTCTTCTATCCATAGTTATTTGTCTTTAATTATTTACTGGTGCATCTTGCAGGTTGCCCAATAAATGCCATTGCATTTGCTGAGGAGCAATATAGCCCAGACGTTTATTCAACTCTTTTTTGTCAGAGCTTAGAATAATAGTGCCCGGTACGCCAAAATTACCATAAAGTACTTTAATAGCCTGTGTGGTTTCAATATCGGCATTAATTGCAATATAGTTGTTATTGATAATCTCAATGACCTCAGGATCTTTATACGTGACGGCTTTCATTTTTTTACAGAATTGACACCATTCTGCGCTGAGATCCAGCAGTATTAATTTATTTTGTTCTTCTGCCAGTTTAAAGGCATCCTGTGACCAGTGATGCCATTGTATGGGATGGTTATTTTCAGCTATTGCTGCTTGTGCAAATCCATACACCGGGTATAAGCAGAGAAATGATAATAATAGTGTTCGTATAATTTGCAGCATTAATTGGGTCCTGATTTTAAAAAAATTGTAACGACGCCTTTGTGACAAATGAGACCTTATAAACACTAAAAATATTTCAATCTTTTACTTAAAATGCTCAGCTTAGTTTACAACGCAGTATTGACTGACAAATACCCAGATCGTCAATCATTTCAATAATTTCTAAACCTGCACGTTCAATACACAGTATTAAATCTTCAGAACGGTACATTTTGCTATAGCCATTAGCCATACAGGTAAAGTAGGGCGAGGTATTAATAATACAATAGGCTGAGGTTTCATGCCTTTGCCTGTCCCATAAAGGCTCCATGATCCACAGTTCGGTTTTTTCAGTCATAGACAGTGATGCTTTTTTAACGATAGAAGTAATATCGTCTTCACTGAAACAATCCAGAAACTGACTCATCCATATAATGTCATGCTGAGCGGGTAGTTGCTGACTGTTATCCATTACATCGCCGCTATGAAGCGCAATTCGATGTTCAAGTCCCTGCTCTATAATGTGCTTTTCTGCGACCTTAATCTGCTCAGGTAAATCAACAATAGTGAGATTTATTCTGTCACTATGCTGTGCGATATAAACAGAAAATTTTCCAGTATTGCCGCCAACGTCAAGGATACTGCGAATATTGTTTTTATTCAGCAGTTCAAGTACATCATGAAAAGCACTGTCTGAGTAATAATGATCAAAGTTAAACCAGCTGTCACGAACTTTTTTGGGCAGTGAGGTGAGTCCCGGATATATGGTCTGCCAGTTGCCGAATTTTTTCAAACCCAGCGGTTTTCTTTGCTTAATACTCTTATCCAGATAAAACAGTGCCTCATAATTAACATAATGAGTGTAATCCATATTAATTCGAGTCATCTCATCTTTGAGGAGGAAATATCCAATTTTACTTAGAAAATAGTTATCATTGCTTAAATATACAACCTTAGCACTCAGTCCTGTTTCGAGCAGAATCTTTAAGCCATAGGAACTTAAATGGCTGCTCAGTTTGATTTGCTCAAAATTTATGCCTGTTTTTCTATGCTCATATAATAATTCCAGTACGCCCTCATCACGCATGACCCGGACTGCCTGAAAAATAATAGGAGCAAAGGCTATTTTCTGAGCCTCGTATTGTGCATCATAGGCACTGATTTCGCTCTTATTAAAAAATGGGTTAACAAAAGGCTTAGAAAAATGCTTTAAAATCTTTTTAATCATATTGCAGAAACCTGTCTATTCTAAAGAGTCGATAATTCGATGATAACTATCCAGTCTTTGCCGGGTTATTTTATTTTCTTCAAGAGCCTGAAGCAAGCCGCAATTGGGTTCATTCAGATGTTTACAATCTCTGAAATAACAGTTCCTGCTATAGTGCTGCAGTTCAATAAAACCATGAATAACGTCTTCTTTGCTGATATCCCAGAGTCCAAATTCACGAACACCGGGTGAGTCAATTAAATTACTTTCGTTAGAACTATTAAGGTGTTTGTGGTCTGCTGAACAGGATTCATTATTGAGATGATAAAGCCGGGAGATACTGGTAGTATGTATGCCTTTGTTGGTTGTTTTAGAAACTTCTCCTTCTTTAATACCTGCTTCTGGAAGCAGGGCGTTTATAAGGGAAGATTTACCCACTCCGGACTGTCCCACAAAAACACTGGTTTTAGTTTCTAATTGTTTATACAGTGACTCCATGCCATATTGACTTTTTGCACTGGTATAAAGCACCGGGTAGCCTATATTCTGATAAACCCGAATGCGTTGTTCTAATGTCTCTCTTTGTTGTGTTGAAAGAGTGTCGATTTTATTAAGCAATAAGACGGGTTGAATATGTGATAATTCGGCAGCGACCAGATAACGGTCGACTAATCCTTCATTTAATTCCGGGACGTGCGAAGTCACAATAAGCATTTGATCGATATTGGCCGCTACGGGCTTCATTTGAGAGGTAAAGTCAGGACGGGCAAGGACGTTTGTCCTTGGCTCTAAAGCAGTAATAACACCTTGAACCAGCTCATCTTCGGGGAGGTTATCAATTTGCTGCCATACGACTCTGTCGCCGCAGACTATGGCATCAATATTTTGTCTTAGAGCGCAGCGAATCAGCTGCCTTTTATCGAGAGCTTTATCAGCGGCTATATCAGCAGCTATATCAGCAGCTATAGTGTCAGAAACTGCTGTTTCAACAGATTCAATATCAAGTGTTGCCCCAAAATGGCTGACGACTATACCCTGATAGAGCGTTTCCTTGAGCTGCTTGAATTTTTTATTTAATTGACTTTGTTTATTGTTTGCTCTGCATAAACGTTCATCCTGAATTTTATTAATACGCCATTGCTGGCGGCGGCTTAACTTACGTTTTGCCATGCTTAAACGTTACTTTGTTTTGTAAAAAGTAGTATTAAGATATTCAACAACATCTTGAATTTGATCATCAAACCAGTTGGCACCAACAGAGTTTTGACAACGGTTGACTTGTTTTTGTAATCCATCAAGACTATTGACCTGTCGATCAGAACGTGTGTAAATAGTATCAGGCTTACCCTTCATTAATGAAGAATGACATGCCAGACAACTCTCATTATGAAGTTTTTTACCATTAGCTGAATCGGCTGCTAATGATGTTTGAGACATCATTGTAAGTAAAGAAATAATGGCCAGTGTTTTAATCGATGTTTGCATAATAGTTTATCCTCAGTGTGTTGTTATTGTTTTTTATTTATTGTTTATTGTTGTTATGGTTGTTTAGATTAGTTAGATGAGTAATTCTAACCGGGGCAGGCGGGTGTGAATCATAATAAGCTGAATGTATGGGATCCGGTGTTAATGTATTGGCATTTTCTTTATATAATTTGACCAGAGCATCAATTAATCTATCGGCATTGGCCTGTTCAGCCGCATAAGCATCCGCTTCAAACTCATGCTTACGGCTTATCATAGCACTGACAGGAGCGAGAAAAAAAGTAAATATCGGTGATGCAATACTAAACAGTACTAATGCCGCATAGATTGATGGTGTGGTCATACCCAGGCCGGCATAAAACCATTGCTGCTGCATAATAAAACCCAGCACGGCAAAGCCGATCAGAGTAATGAGGGTCATTGATATGAGCCGCTTCAGAATATGTTTCTTTTTGAAATGTCCCAACTCATGAGCCAATACGGCTTCGACTTCTTCTTCATTAAGAGAATCCAGCAGATTATCAAAAAAAACAATTTGTTTGTTATTACCCAAACCGGTGAAATAGGCATTTCCATGACTGGAACGTTTTGAACCATCCATGACAAGAATGCCCTTAGAGATAAAACCACAACGTGTCATCAGCTGTTCAATGCGTTGTTTTAGAGATTCATCTTCTAATTCAGAAAACTTATTAAAAATAGGAGCAATAAAGGCGGGATAGGCCCACATCATTAAAAAACCAAAGCCCATATAGACAGCCCAGGCATAAAGCCACCAGAATTCTCCCGCACTGCTCATTAACCATAAAATAACCATAATCAGAGGAACACCAATGACCAGACCCAGAAGAATTTGTTTGATTGAATCAATGATCCATACTTTAAATGAAGTACGGTTAAAGCCGAATTTTTCTTCTAATACAAAGGTATTATACAGACTCAAAGGCATATCAATAATTGAGGAAATAAAACCAATCAGCAGTATAAAAATCACCCCGGCAAATAAGGGCGACAGCTGGTAATTGCGAACAAACTGATCAAGCAGTTCTAAACCACCGCCAAAAGTCCAGACTAAAAGCATTATAGTGCCTATGAACAGCTCTATATTACCCAGTTTTTCTTTGGCTATGGTGTAATCGGCAGCTTTTTGATGTTCATCCAGAGATATTTTCTCAGCGAAAGCAGCCGGTGTTTTATCGCGGTAAAGAGTGACATGTTTAATTTGTCTTAGTGACAGCCATATATGAGTGCCGGCGGCCAAAATGATCATAAAAATAAACAGTGTGCTGAAAAGCGGCATAATTTTCCATCTGGGTTTGTAAGATTTTTGTTATATGATACATTATAGCGTGTAAGATGACTTATAGTATAAATTCAGTATAAATTTAGTAAAAAAATTATAAGAGAGAATATAATGACACAAGATCAGCGAAATCTTGTCTGGGTTGATTTGGAAATGACTGGACTGGAACCCCAAACTGACCGTATTATTGAAATTGCCACCATTGTGACCGATGCAGATTTAAATATTCTTGCTGAAGGTCCTGTGTTTGCTATTCATCAAACGGATGAAGTCCTGGCTAAAATGGATGCATGGAATACTCAGCATCATGGTGATTCCGGACTGATAGAAAGGGTAAAAAATAGTACTATTGATGAATTGCAGGCGAGTCACAAAACTATTGAATTTTTAGAACAGTATATAGGTAAAGGCGTTTCTCCCATGTGCGGCAATAGTATCTGCCAGGATCGACGCTTTATGGCTATGGGTATGCCTGTTCTTGAAGACTGGTTTCATTATAGAAACCTGGACGTCAGTACCTTAAAAGAGTTGGCCAAACGCTGGTATCCTGAAATTATGAATGGTTTTGAGAAAAAAGGCGCCCATCGTGCACTGGATGATATTAAAGAATCTATTGCAGAATTACGTTACTACCGTTCCACTATCCTGAAGTAAGGCCGTGCACCTCGTAGAGACGTTGCACGCAACGTCTTTTATCTTCTACCTTCTGTCTTGTTCTAATTTTTCTGATGCTTAGCAATTCTCTCAAGCTCAGGCACGTTTAGATGATTTTTCCGGGCATAATCCAAAGCTCTCTGCAGTCGTGCAGGGGCTGATCGTCCCATACATTTATGAGCCAAATCACCGTTAATTGCCTCAACCATCGCCTCAATTAAGGGTTCTCGATCATGTTGACAAGCGGTCAGGTGGTTTTGAATAACTAATATATCCTCTATTACTTTAAGCGCCAGTTTACGATGCTGGTTCCATAAACTATTCACATCGCCGCCCACTTCCAGTCCGGCAATATTAGTGGTTAAAATATAGAGATTTTTTCGTACCAGTTCAAATAACATTTCCTTATCATCTTTAACTATCCAGGTGGGGATTTCCAGTTGTGATAAGGCGTTTTTAATAATGTCCGCTTTTGGGCCTATAACGGGAGAGGGGACAAGTACTTTAAAATCCTGACCTTTTTTCTTTTCAAACCAGACGGATATAATCGTGGGAGCTATGAGTTTATGCTGCTGCCAGTCCCGTGGTAATAACTCATTCTGCAGTAAAACCACTTTATCTTTCCAGCTGAGAGGCAGCTGCTGTAAAACAGCATCGAGATCATTTTCACCCACAGCGACTAGAATCATTTCAGGATCAATAACTTGATTCTGTACATCACTGATAGCCATTTCTCTTGTCACAGGAAATATGGGATAGCCTGCACGCAGTAAAGCACGAGTGAAAACACCTGACATTTCACCGATACCGATAACAACAATAGTTTTTTTCATTATATTACTTTATTTAATTTAATTAGAATTAAGTTGATGAACTACTTTTTTTATTAATTCATCAGGAACAAACTTTGTTAGAATATCATCTGCACCACAAGCAATGGCTTTTTGCATATTCATAGTTCCATTAAGTGAAGTATGCATCAAAATATGGATATTTTTAAATTTTTCTAATTGTCTGAGTTCAGTTACAAAACTATAACCATCCATTTCAGGCATTTCAATATCAGAAATTATCATGGAAATAGGTTCCATAGTATGAGCATCACTATTTTGATAATCATTAAGCACCTTTAAAGCTTCTTTACCATCTTTGGCAGAGATATGTTTAAGACCAATTTTTTCCAGAGAAAGTATGGTTTGCTTCATTGCCATACTGGAATCATCGACCACCATAACTAACTTTCCAAATACCGTGTCTAATTGATTTTGTGTCACTTCCATTTTATCATTATGAGCTTTTTCAACACCAAAGATTTCTCCCAGAACTTTTTCAATATCAATAAGTTGAACTAGTTCATCGTCAACCAGAGTAACTCCTGTAGTATAATTGCTAAGGCCGCTTCCTTTTGCCGGCGGGAGTATATCTTTCCAGTCACACAACATGATTTTATCAATACCGTTTATCCATAAACCTTGTTGTGTACGGCTGACTTCGGTAGTAATAACTTCACCCTGCATAATTTGTTCATCAGTCAGTGTTCTATGAGTTGAGCTAATGGCTTTGGCTAAATCAATAATAGCTAATGTTTTGCCTCGCATTTCTGACACCCCTAATATAGCAGGATTGGAGGATGGCATTTGATGCAGTGGGGGGCAGGAAATCACTTCTTTTATTTTAAGTACATTAATACCGAAGCGACGTCTGCCGCCGAGATAAAAAAGCAATAATTCAAGTCTATTACTGGAATGATTTTCCATAACACCGATCTCCCGGATTTAGCACTATTGATAAGCCTTTAGCCAAATTTAAGTTATTTAGACTTAGAAGTGCCCACAGCCAAAATAATTCTTGAAAATTTTTTGTTACTCAAGAACATAACGGCAAAATATAAAAAAACTATAATCTTTTATTAATAATGGGGTGGCGGCGGCTCTGATTCTTCTTTGCTATTAGTTTCTTGTATAGTGTTTAATTTATTTTGTATCTGCTCAAGATGCCGATTAATGTTATCAATGGCTTTTTGCTGTTCAAATATAATATTATTCAATTGCTCAATAGTATCCTCCTGATGAGAATTTTTTATTTCCAGCTCCGTTATACGATTTTCAAGATCAGACATTGTGTTTATATAGCCGTAATTTGTTAAAATGAATTAATCTTAGATTTTAACTGATTTTTTATCAAAACAATATGAAATTATTTGATGTAATTATTATTGGCGCCAGTGCCTCGGGTTTGATGTGTGCTATAGAAGCCGCCAGGCGTGGTAGAAACGTTATCGTCCTGGATCATGCTGCAAAAGCAGGAAAAAAAATACGTATATCCGGGGGAGGGCGGTGCAATTTTACTAATTATAATATAAGTTCCGAGAACTATTTATCTAATAATAAGCATTTTTGTAAATCAGCCTTATCCAGATATCAATATTATGACTTTCTTGCTTTAATCACTGAATATCAGATTCCATGGCATGAAAGAGAACATGGTCAGTTATTTTGTGACCGCAGTGCCAATGATATTGTGCAAATGTTATTGTCAGAATGCCAGCGTTATAAAGTAAGCATTCAACTGAATTGTCAACTACAGGCTATAAAAAAAATACACAATGATACAGCAGATGATGATTTTTTATTAACAAGCTCTATTGGAGACTATGGCTGTCGTTCTCTTGTCATCGCAACAGGCGGCCTGTCCGTTGTAAAAATGGGTGCCAGTGATTTTGGTTTACGTATAGCCAGACAATTTAATCTGAATATTATTGCAACACAGCCTGGTCTGGTACCTCTGTCTTATAGTGCCAAAGACAGCAAAAAATATAAGCCATTATCAGGTATCGCTGTAAAATGTGAAATCAGCTTTGCAGATCGAAGCTTTGTAGAAAATTTACTTTTTACGCACAAAGGCATTAGCGGTCCCGCAGTACTGCAAATATCATCGTATTGGATGACTCAACGCGAACAAAAACCTGAAAGTATAAAGATTAAATTATTAGCTGATATTGATTTATATGAATGGTTGTTAGAACAGCAGTCTGAACAGCCTAACATGATGTTAAAAAATATTTTAGCTAATTTATTTCCAAAACGGCTTGTAGAGTGCTTCTGTCAGCAGTATGAAGTTAATCATTCCATAAAGCAGTATAATAATGAAACACTTAAGAGCGTGAGTGAACTTTTTCAAAACTGGCATTTCTGGCCTGATGGAACAGAAGGATATCGTGTTGCTGAAGTGACTCTGGGCGGCGTTGATACCAATGAATTGTCCTCCAGGACAATGCAGGCAAAGAAAGTACCCGGATTGTACTTTATCGGTGAAGTGGTTGATGTGACAGGACAGCTTGGAGGATATAATTTCCAGTGGGCCTGGTCATCAGGCTTTGCTGCGGGGCAATTTGTTTAGAACAAATTGAGCTAATCATAAGAATGCGTACTTATTATATGACAGAATAACAACCTTAACGGACAAAAGATCAAAGAGACAAAAGAAGGGGGAACCGGTCGGATACGTGCTTAGGAATGATGCATTTATTAAAGTACCAATCTTGCTTGACCTATTGTCTGTAGTTTTCATTTCAACTTTGGTTGCATAGACTGACTACTACGTGCCCTTGGGGTATGCGCCTGACGTTGAAATAAAA
>DAOVUE010000117.1 GCA_030632745.1 Pseudomonadota bacterium
ATTTAGTTAGAAGTTTATAAGTAATTTGATACAATCAATGCTTATATTAATCGTCAGTCAAGTTTCTCAAAGATGAGCGAGTTAGGCAGCGACGAAAATACATTCGAGTCTTAGTGACTCGTCCCGCTCATCAGGCAAATGCGTTGAGTCAAATGATTATAGAACAAGGCGGTCAGGCTGTTTTATTCCCGGTAATAGAAATTAGTCCTATGCATCTTTCAAATACTGCATCAGCTATGCTGAAGCGCCCGGAGAAGATAGATTTTATTATTTTTATCAGCCCTAATGCGGTGCAGTATGGGGTTGCAGAACTGTTTTCATCAGCTGTTGTTGAGCGAGATGAAGTTTTTGAACATATAAAATTAGTAACGATTGGTCTGGCCAGTGCACGAAAATTAAAACAGCTGCTTGGAAGAGAAGCGGATATCTATCCTGTAGAGCGATACAATAGTGAAACCTTATTGGCACATAAGGGCTTAAATAAAACATCAGTAAATAATAAACAAATTATTATTTTTAGAGGGCATGGAGGAAGAGAGTTGCTGGCTGACACCTTAAAACAGCGTGGCGCAAAGGTTGACTATGCTGAAGTGTATCAACGTCTCAAACCAAAATATGATGTTCAGGATCTGGATGCAGTCTGGCAAGATAAGAGACCTGATATTATTACCATCACCAGTAATGAAGGCTTAAATAATCTGCTTGAAATAGTACATGAGATGCCGGGGCATAAGTATGATAAACAATTAAAGCAGACGCCTCTGGTCGTTGTTACAGAAAAAATGCGTTTAAATGCTCAGGCACTGGGTTTTAATAAGGTTATTGTCGTGCCTAAGGCAAGTAATGAAGATTTAGTGGACGGTCTTATTCAGTGTTATAGTTCAATGCTATAGTTCAATGGGCTAAACGCTCTGAAAACTATCCTGACAGCACCTGGGACTGCTGTCTTTCCAGCTGTTTAAGCTCGCCTCAAGGATGGTGAACGCTCGTAAGAAATTTACTGATCATTGGCAAAATCAAAAGAATCATAATAGAAACTTGCTGGATTCATACCCTTAGTTTGAAATTCTTCCTTTGCAGCAATAATCATCGCCGGCGGACCACAGGTGTAAATATCAAAGGGCTCCAGGTTGTTAAAATCATCGAGTACTGCCTGGTGAACATAACCCGTTTTACCAGACCATGCAGCATCTTCATCAGATAAAACCGGGGTATAGTGAATATTCTTGTTTGAGGCTATCCATTTTTCAGACAGTTCGTTCAGATAGAGATCGGCTTTTGTTCGTGCGCCCCAATAAAGATGGACTGTACGGGTTATTTGTTCTTCAATAAGATGTTCTATAATACTTTTTATGGGGGCGAAACCCGTGCCGCCTGCGACTAAAATAATATCTCTGTCGGAGTCTTCATGAAAGAAGAAGCTGCCGTGCGGTCCTTCAATACGCATCAGATCTTTAGCCTGCATGGAATTAAACACTTTGGGTGTAAATAAACCATTGTCAACCAGGCGAATATGTAATTCAAGAAACTCATCATTATGGGGAGCATTGGCAATAGAAAAACTACGATGACGTCCATCCTCTAACAAGATATCAATATATTGTCCGGGTAAAAATTGTAAGCGTTCAGATGCAGGTAATTTAATAAAAAGCTGCATAACATCATCGCTAAGAAGATTCATTTCCTGTACACGGCAGGGTAAGGTTTTTATTTCAATAGCACTATCAAGATCAATTTCATCGACTTCGATCACTAAATCCGAGTCTGGCATTGCAGCACAGAATAGCGCTAAATTTTCTTCCTTGTCGTCATCTGAAAGTGCGATGGGATCATCTTCATAGTGCAGATCACCAGCTAAAACCTTACCTTTACATGAACCACAAGCACCATTGCGGCAGCCGTAACGAAGATTGATGCCCTGTCTCAGTGCAGCATCAAGAACTGTTTCATTAGATTCAACATAAAACTGATGTTCATTAGGCTTAATTTGTACTTGATGACGCATGAATTACCTCAACCATTAATTGTAGAAAATGGGATATATTAAAAACCGTTAATATATCTCATTTTGGATAGAATGAAAAGTGATGAATGGAAAATAATAGTGAAAACTAATAAAGAAAAGTAATAGTGAGACGCTAATACACTTGTATATTATAGATTGTTAAAAAAGTCAGGAGCTTATGATGGATACAGCATTTTCAGGAAATACTACACTATCAAATGTGTTAAATAAACCGCAGCCGTTGTATTCCGCTCTTCGTCTACAACAAAATTCTGTGACAAATTCTCCTGCCTCCAATCTGAATGATGACGTTTCAATTGGCATATTGACTCCTGAAAAGACACAAGCCTTATTAAATCGTCACATTGCAGATAAACTGAAACAGCGTTTCGCTGATGAAGGCATTGAACTAAAAGGTCTTCAGGCTGATGACTTCACACCTGAAAAAGTGTCTGAGCGTATATTAGGCTTTGTTTCCGGACGTATTTTGTCTGAACAGGATACCGATAAACAAGCTGCATTAATGGCACAGGCAAGGGAAGGTATAGAACAGGGCTTTGCTGAAGCTAAAGACATTTTAGACAGTCTGGATGCACTCAATGGTAAGGTGAAAGAGGATATTGACTCAAGCTATGATTTAATTCAACAGGGATTAGGACGTCTGGCAGAGCAAATTAATGCGGCTTTGCCTGATGATAGTGATTTTGCTGATAGTGACTCTGCTGATAGTGAAATGAGTGTCGATCGGGTACAACAAGCCTCTCTGCAAAGCAGTTATTCCCGTGAGGAAAATACACAGGTTAAAATTACCACCAGAGACGGTGATGAGGTGCTGATTAATTTATTCAAGCAGCAAAGTGCTCAATTGACACAGAATGTTTCTCGTAATGAAGAGGGTGAGACTTATAGAAATTCAATTGGTGCTTCACGAAGCATCTCTGCAAGTACCGGTTTGTCTTATCAGGTGCAGGGTGATTTAGATGAAGATGAACAAAAAGCTATTGATGATCTGTTGAAGGAAGTGGCCAAAGTATCGGATAGTTTTTTTTCAGGTAATGTGCAGAAGGCATTTAATCATGCTATGAAAATGGATTTTGACAGTGAAGAGCTAACCCGCTTTTCACTCAATATGGACTATCAGGAATCCCGTCAGTTTGCTATTAGTACCTATAGTGACTATCAGTCTCAACCGCAACAGGAATCAGGTCAGGAACCTGCTGCACAGGCCGGTCTGAAAGATATGAGCGATTTTATTAAACAGATGGATCATTTATTACAAAATCCTTTTGCATTGTACAAATTTGCACAGCCGGAACAGGGTATTGGTCAGCTAGTTAAAGAAATGAACCAGTTATTACATGCTGATGAAATAAAGCAACTGGAGAAAGACTCGTCTTCTTTATTGGATTCACTACTTGAACAGCTGAAAACTTATCATAATAATGGCAATAGTACAGGCAATGACAATGAAGTTTCTGCTACTGAGGTTTTTTAGGTGTACAGGGTGTACAGGACAAATAAAAATATTATTTTGCAAAAAAGGCAAGACCTGATAAATTTTCTTTGCTAGACTGAATCTTAATAAATTCAATTTGGATAGTATATGACAAAATCACAGGATCTTATCTTTAAGCAAGGCAGCCGTATTTTTGGTAGTAAAGATATTCATTTAATCCAGCAGACTTTCAAGTCATTCCCCAAATTATCACAATCAGAATTAATTGAAACCGTCTGTGAACATCTGGATTGGCTAACTTCGTCAGGGCTTCCAAAGAGAACAGCCTGCAAAGCATTGCTTATCCAGATGGAGCAGCAGGGATTGCTGCAATTACCTACCACACGCAGCAAAGGTGCTGTCAGTCGTCCGCCGCCGGCAAAAACTTCACAAACCGATACACCTGAAACTCTTGAGCTTTCACTAAAAGACATTGCTCCTGTTTATGTTGAGCCTGTGACTAGCGATAAAGAACGACATCTGTGGAATGAGTATATTGAACGGTATCACCCATTGGGGTATAAACACCCCTTTGGTTATGCCATCCGTTATTTTGTCCGTGCAAAGGATCAATATCTTGGCTGTATTATGTTATCAGGTGCTTCACGCGCTATAGCGCCGCGTGATCGCTGGATTGGCTGGAAGCCGGAACAGCGTAAGGCTAATTTATCCTGGATAGTGAATAACTCACGCTACCTTATTTTCCCCTGGGTTAAAATCCCTCATCTGGCGAGTCATGTCTTAGGTCAACTGGCTCGCCGGGCTGCCGATGACTGGAATGAACGCTGGGGATTTCGTCCGCTTTTATTAGAAACTTTTGTTGATCCAGCTTACTTTTCCGGTGTTTGCTATCAGGCCGCCGGATGGGAACTTTTGGGCGAAACCACCGGAAGAGGTCTGGCACAACCCGGTAAAACTTATACCAGCAGTCCCAAGCTGATTTATATCAAGCCCATTTCTAAAAAATGCCAGTCATTACTGTGCTCCACATTGCAAGGAAGAACCGACTGATGAGTGAATTTAGCCGCTTAGGATTATCCAGATAATTAGAAAAGCTTAAATGGGTGGACAATTACTTTATCGCCAGGCTGAACGGTTTCACTATCGTGTTCAAGATAGATAAAACAATTGCCTTCACTCATTGAACTGAGCACTCCGGAACCCTGCTTGCCACTGCTTTTAACTATTAATCCCTGCTGTGGATCCTGCTCTAAAATACCCCGCTGGATTTCAGTTCGTCCTGCCATCTTGCGTAACGGGGAGGCACAATTAATTTTAATATCCAGCAGATCAGCGTTTGAGTGTCCCATTAATAATTTAATGGCAGGCCTGACAAAATACATAAAGGTGACCATGACGGCAACCGGGTTTCCGGGTAAGCCAAAGAAGTGCGTATTATTAATGTGCCCGAAGGTTAATGGTCTGCCTGGTTTTAAATGTAGTTTATTAAAATAGCTTTGTCCCAGTTCATGCAGGCATTGTTTAATAAAATCGGCCTCACCCACAGAAACTCCGCCGGATGTAATGATCATATCCGCTTCGGCGGCTGCTTCAGTCAGTGCTCTGTTAATGGCTGATTTATTATCGGGTACGACTCCCATATCAATTACTTCAACACCCAGATCAGATAACATACTGCTGATAGTATAACGATTGCTGTCATATATCTGGTTTCCATCCAGAGTTTCGCCAATGCTGCGAATCTCATCGCCACTGGAAAAAACAGCGGCTCTAAGCTTACGCTTTACTTTTAAAGAGGCGATTCCCAGTGAAGCTAATACGCCTAAACGGGCTGCGCCGATAGTCTGACCTGCAGCTAATACCACACTCTGCTTAGCAATATCCTCACCAATATTTCTGATGTTCTGACCTTTGCGGATATCCGCATTGATTTCAATAAACTTATCATCATCCTGTGTCGGACTCAGGGTGACTTTTTCCTGTTCAATGACGCTATCAGCATTTTCCGGTATTTTTGCTCCCGTCATAATTCTTATACATTCACCCTCTGATAATGCCTGTTCAAAAGGATGTCCTGCAAAAGAAGTGCCTATATTCTGTAGTCTCTTTTTTCCATTTTCAGGTATATCTGTGGAATTTAATGCATAACCATCCATGGCTGAATTTTGGTAAACAGGTACATTAATGGGTGAGATAATGTCTTCAGCCAGAGTTTTTCCCAGGGCATTGGGTAGTATGATGGTCTGATGATTATCAAGTGGTTTAATATGTGATTTTATGACGCTGAGAGCTTCATCAACAGTAAGTATAGTATTCATTTTTATTCTATTTTAGTTTAGTAAAAAGGTAGGGCATGCAAAGCTTAGGGATTTGGCATTTATTAAAGTACCAACCTTGCTGGTTTATTTTACGCCCTCCAAAGTTGCTGCTTTGGCCACATAGCTCACTA
>DAOVUE010000244.1 GCA_030632745.1 Pseudomonadota bacterium
CGGGGGAAAACAAAGTGAAACGACTGTTTGTTGTGGCTCAGGATGAACTGAACATACAACAGCATTTTTCCGGCTTCGGCTCACAAATTAATCAATTAAAAAAACAACTGCGTAAACAGGATGGTATAGACTTATTTGATACCTTCCCGCCCTATTCTCAGGCCTTTAGTAAACTACTCGGACTGGGCGCCGACGGTAAGGCGCTGGAATTGTTTAACCAGACCATTTCCATGAAATCTGTCGGCTCTGTGACAGATTTTGTGCGCCAGAATATGCTGGAAAAACCTGATGTTGAAGAACAACTGCAAGAACTGGAACGTAATTATGATGATTTAAAACGTCTGCATGATGCGGTAGTCGCCGCCAGACAAAAGGTGGAATTACTGATCCCCGTCAGCCGTTTTGGTGATGAGGCCCTGGAGGCAGATAAACAGCGCACTCAGATCGATAATAGTCGTAATATTGTGGATCAATATATGGCCGGCAAGGCCATTGATCTTTACCAGATAAGACTCACTAAACGTCGTCTGGAACTGGAACGTATTTTAATTTCTCTCACAAAAATTGAACAACAGAAAAAACAACTTGAACAAACGATACTGCAGCTTAAAGATGAAATCTTAAAAAATGGCGGTAGTCGCATACAACAGTTAGAAATGGACATAGATCGCAACAGCAAAGATCGGGATGATAGTCGAAAACTGTATACTAATTATCAACATCTGGTGACTGCATTACAATTATCTGATGCTCTGGATGCGGATGTTTTTTTACACAATCTGCAGCAGGCTAAAACCATTGTTGAACAACAGCTTGAACAGATAGAACAGCTGGACAACAGCCTGTTTGAAGAAAAAACTCAGTTATTGAACAAAGAAACACAAACAAACGATGTTAAAGCCCAGCTTGAGGCTCTCAAAAAACGTAAAAGTAATATCCATCTCAAACAACTGAATATACGTCAGCTGCTCTGTGAACATCTTGCTATCGATGAAGAACAACTGCCTTTTGTGGGCGAATTAGTACAGGTCAAACGAGAGGCCAGTCTCTGGCAGGGTGCGGTTGAACGGGTGCTGCACAATTTTGCTTTGAGCCTGATGGTACCCGATGAACTCTATCAGCCGGTCAGTCAATTTGTAGAACAAACTCATCTCGGTACACGTCTGGTTTATTATCGTATCAAAGAAAGTAATCGTTATCTGCAGCAGAGCCACAACAGGCATTCACTGCTTAATAAAATTGAAATTAAACCGGACAGCGTTCATTATGAATGGCTGCAGCGTGAATTGCAGCAGCGCTTTGATTACCAGTGCTGTGATGATCTCAATGACTTTCGACGCAGTGAAAAAGCCATTACTCCCAGGGGACAGATAAAATCAGGAAAATTTCGTCATGAGAAAGATGACCGGCATAATATCCAGGACAAAAGCCGTTATGTCCTGGGCTGGAGTAATAAAGAAAAAATCAGTTTATTATCTGAAGGGCTGAAAGACTTATTAGAACAGCAAAAACAACATCACAATACCATTCATAAACTGGAGAAACAAAGAAAGGAGCAGGATAACAGACGTTTTAATGCCTTGTCACTGGCCGATTTTAATTTCTCTTTTGAACAATTAAACTGGCCTGTTTTTAGTCAGCAGATCGAACAATTACAATTAGAAAAACAACAACTGGAGCAGGCGTCTGATATTTTACAGGATTTAAAAGCACAGCTGACAGTTCAGCAGCAGAAATGTTCAGAGATTGACAGTCAATTAAAAGAAAAATACAACCTGCAGGGCGCAAAAGAAAGTGAAATCGGTTCGGACGAAGAAGCCCTGTCAGAATCCAGTAAAATTTTTAAAACACTCTCAGAGCAGCAGATTAAACACTATTTTCCCACTCTGGATGAATTTAACCTGCGTTATTTTTCCGGCAAATCACCTGATATCCGTGGTCTGCCGCACCGCGCCAGTGAGCTTAAAACAAAGCTCAATGAAAAGGTACGCTATCTGGAAGAAAAACGGCGTAAAAAAGAAAACAAAATGGTGGAAGCCATGGGTAATTTTGCACATCAATTCCCCAATGATGTGCTGGAGCTGGATAAAAGTCCTCAGGCCCTGACTGAATATCAGCAGATGCTCACACGCTTAAGCGAAGAAGATCTGCCCCGCCATGAAGCACGCTTCAAAGAAATGCTGAATAGGGATACGATTCGCGCCATGGCACTGTTTCGCAGTCATCTTGATAAACAGGAAGAAGATATCGATGCACGGATTCATTTAATTAATAATGCCCTGCATGAACTGGATTATCAGCCAGGCACCTATATTGAGATTGATGGTGTCGCATCACCTGATGTGGATGTGCGTGATTTTAAACAACGGCTGAAACAATGCGTTGAATACACCACTGATGAAAACCTCTATTCTGAAGAAAAATTTATCCGCGTCAAAGATTTAATCGAACAAATGCGCAATGAACCAAAATGGACACAAAAGGTAGTGGATGTTCGCTACTGGCATTTGTTTAATGTCATAGAACGCTATCGTGAAGACAATTGCGAGAAAGAATGTTACTCGGATTCAGGGGGTAAATCAGGCGGGCAGAAAGAAAAACTGGCCTATTCCATTCTGGCGGCAGCTATCCTGCTGCAATATGGCCTGGTTGCTAAGGATAATCAAATAAGCCGGCAGCATAAACGCCGCTTTAATCTGGTGGTTATTGATGAAGCCTTTGGTCGCGGCTCAAAAGACAGTACCCGCTTTGGTCTGGAATTATTTAAAAAACTCGGACTGCAGTTATTGCTGGTTACCCCGCTGCAGAAACTGGATATTATCGAACATTATGTACAGCATGTGCATTTTGTCGATCAAAGAAATAACCGTTCCATGTTGTTGAATATGACCATTGAAGAATATAGAGATCGACTGCAGCAGCATCAGAAATTACAGCAGCATCAGGCCATGATCACGCTTGAAGAAGAAAGCTCTGTTTAGATGAAATCTGTCCCTGAAATAAAGGCCCGGCTTAATAAATCCTGGGCGTCCTATACCTTTCATAGAGCCTGGCTGAACGATGAGACGTGTTTTCCTTATCAAATCAAATTGGGCAAGCCCAATGATAAAACCCTATTGCATCAATTTGATGAGGTGAGAACATGGATTAGTGACTTATCGTCTGTATTTGCAGAGCCTGCTTTAACTGCAAAAGGCTCAGCTCAAAAACAGCCTGTCCGTATGATAAAAAAAGAATTTAATTTCGATACCATGGGCAGACAATCACTTCCCGTTGCCATTGAGTTTTATGATATTGAAGCTGTGGCCCGCTTTTTAGGAAAGTGGCAGCAATGGCAGCAATTCTGTAATCATTTTAAACACATCAGCACAGAATTCCCTGCGTTGAAAGAATGGTTAAAACAATCACCCGCCAGTATACAGAAGTATGCAGCCGCCTGGCCTGAATTGATCAATGTCTGTCATTATTTTCTGCAGCATCCACGACCGGATTGTTATATCCGTGAATTAAATATTAATAATGTGGATACAAAATTTGTCGAGCGGCATAAAGCGGTGTTAAAAATCATGCTCGACCTTTTATTACCGCAGTCAGCCATACAAAAGAAGTTTGAACAATTAACTGAACATGGTTTTGAAAAACGTTTTGGCTTACGCTATGAACAGTCCCGGGTTCATTTTCGACTGCTTGACAGCAATATGAGCAGTGATTTTTCCGGCGTGAGTGATATGGAAATTCCCATTGATCAGTTTGCCCGGCTTGATTTACTCTGTGACCGTATTTTCATTACTGAAAATAAGACCAATGGTTTAGCATTCCCTGAAACGAATAATGCAATAGTTATTTTTGGCCTGGGATACGGCATTCAAATACTGCAGCAGGTGAACTGGCTGCAACAGTGTCAACTGTACTATTGGGGGGATATTGATACTCACGGTTTTGCCATTTTA
>DAOVUE010000392.1 GCA_030632745.1 Pseudomonadota bacterium
AAGTGAGCGGGAGAATCAAAATGAAGCTGTGCTCCGGGCTTAGTAATATCTGCATAAGCTATTACGGCTTTAACAGAGTCAGCTGGCGCTTGAAAATCCGTATTATTTTGTAAACTACGGTGTTCATTCTGCTTATTCTCCTGAGGTCTTTTAGAATAATAATCGGGAAAAACCTGTCGCTTCGGCATGGTTAATACTTTACCGCTTTCATTATCAGTTTCTACGGGCTGCTGAGCTTTTAATTGCTGAGCTCTTAATTGCAAAATAATGGACTGAGCCACGCCGATGCCCTGCCCCTTTGATAATTCCAGACCTAGTTGCTGATCATACATATCACGATAACTGTTTTCAGCCTGACTATTAAAAATGGGATCTTCCATAGCTGTTTTACGTAGATTCTTCATCAACATAGTGATCATAACCGCTTCAAACTGACGGGCAGCTTCAGGTAATGCAGCCTGTGAATCTTTTACAGCGGTTTGTTTTAAATTTTGCAGACCATTTAAATCAGTATAAATATCCGTTGTCGTATTCATATTGTTATCAGCATGAAGATTGGTTTGCAAAGGACTGATGCTCATTTGTTATCTCCCGCTAAATTATAATCAATTCAGCATTAAGAGATCCTGCTGCTTTTAATGCTTCCAGTATTGCTACTAATTCTGCGGGGGTTGCACCAATATTATTCACAGCTCTAACCACCTCATCTAAAGTAACCCCCAGATTAAAGACAAAAGCGTTCTTATTTTTAATATCAACATCAACATCAAATTGCGGCACAGCCGCTGTCCGACCATTAGAAAAAGCCGGGGGCTGGCTAATATAAGTGTCATTAGTAATAGTCACAATTAAAGTACCATGAGAAACAACTGCCGGCTGAACCACCACATTCTGCCCGATAACAACCGTTCCGGTTCGTGCATTAACAACAATTCTGGCAGGTGCTTTACCCGGGTAGAAGGTTAAATTTTCCAGCATGGAAAGATAGGAAACTTTTTGTGATAAATTCTTGGGTGCACTCACCCGGACAGATGAGGCGTCCACAGCCTGAGCGGTTCCAAGCCCCATAGTATCATTAATGGTTTCAGCCAGACGATGCGCCGTAGTAAAATCAGCGCGATAGAGATTCAGAGTAATTGAGTCAGCACCATTGACAAATGAAGTCCGCACTTCACGTTCCACTGTGGCACCATTAGGGATACGCCCCCCGGTAGGCACGTTGATGGTGACAGAGGAGTCATCAGGAGCACCGGCACTTAAGCCGATAACCACCAGATTTCCCTGTGCCATAGCATAAATTTGACCATCAGCTCCTTTTAAAGGCGCCATCAATAAAGTACCGCCCCGTAAACTTTTTGAATTACCAATGGAGGAAATGTTAACGTCAATTTTTTGACCGGGTTTTGCAAAGGCTGGGAGTTCAGCACTCAGAGAAACCGCAGCTACATTTTTAATAGGTAAATTAGCTCCCGGCGGCAAGGTAATACCCAGCTGTTCTAACATATTACGCATACTGTCATCGGTAAAAGAAGCACTGGAGTCGCCTGAACCATCCAAACCCACCACCAGACCATAGCCTACCAGCTGATTGGAGCGAATTCCCGCAACCGATGCCACATCTTTTATCCGTTCAGCAAAAACAGTACTTGAGAGAAAAAGACCTGAAAACAAAAAGCTCGATATCAACACTGAGCTGAAAATAGAAAAAGTGAGAACACGCATCATATATCACCACCTGCATCAAAAGACGTTTTAATTACTATGATTTAATGCAAAAAATGAGCCAAAAGTAAACAATAGAAATATAGAGTACTAAAAAGGGTTCATCAAAAAAATGCGTACTTTTTATATGACAGAATAACAAGGGGACGTTCGGGAATGGTGCCTGGTAATACGTGCTTCGGAGTGCGGGCTTATGTTTCAGGGGACGCTTCAAGGCCATCCGTGGCCCGCTATGTAAAAACATCCATGTTTTTACAATCCCCTGAAACATAAGCCCGCACTCCAAATCACTCTGACGTCATTCCCTCTCTTAGGGGCGAAAGAGCCAGAGCAACATCAAAAGAAGAGTACAATCGGATTAAGACTTACACTCCGACACTTATCTACTCAATCTATATCATTATCGGTAGAGTTCCACCTGCTCTTGATCTTGATCTTTAACCCCCAAAGCAAGGATAAATGCAGTGAGAGAGTGTGCAGAGGAAGGGTTTGTATGACCGGCGTCTCCGTAAACATGAACGTTTCCACTTAAGCGAGGCATGGATTCCCTTGAAGCGTCCCCA
>DAOVUE010000078.1 GCA_030632745.1 Pseudomonadota bacterium
GCATTAATCTGCTTTTGCTGGGCGTCTGTTAGATTTTCAGTATTTTTTTCACTGCCTGCTGGCGTGCTTTTTTTGCCTTACTGCGAGCAATGGCTTCCTGAATAAGATCAGGTTTACTTTTAGAGCCCTCAGCCTGGCCAGAGCCATCAGCTTGTGTAGAGCCATCAGCCTGCTTAGAGCCATCGGCCTGTTGTGAGCTGTCAGCTTGCAGAGCAGCCTTGTCAGCGGCTTTCTTTTGCGCCAGTTTTTCTTTGCGCAAACGGGATACTTCTGCTTTCGCCCGTTTTGCTTTTTCTAAACGCTGTTCACGAAATTCATGGCGTTCACGGGCTAAATTGGCTTTTGCACGCTCTCTCTCATCACCCCAGATTTCTGTTTTGGCATAACGAAAATATTGTACCAGAGGTATATTGCTCGGGCAGACATAGGAACAGCAGCCGCATTCAATACAATCAAAGATATTATAATCCTGAGCTTTCTCCAGCTCCCGGGCCTTTGCATACCAGTACATCTGCTGCGGTAGTAAAGACATAGGACAGCTGTCGGCACAAAGGGCACAGCGAATGCAGGGCATGGCCGGTTCTGGTGTGGCCAGTTCGCCTTTTTCACTGGCCAGAATACAATTGCTTGCCTTGGTGACAGGAATATCAATAGAGGGTAGTGAAAAACCCATCATGGGACCGCCGAGGATGATTTTTTCAACCTTATCCTCATTGAGTCCGGCCTGCTGCAGAATATCTCGTATAGGAGTTCCTATTAATACCTCCATATTCTGCGCCACTCTGATGGCTCCACCGGTCACGGTAACAATTCTTGAGATTAAGGGCTCACCACGATACACAGCCTGGTAGACTGCAGCCGCAGTGGTGATATTATGGCAGATGATGCCAATATCCATGGGCAGCTTCTGACTGGGCACTTCTTTGCCGGTTAACACCTGAATAAGTTGTTTTTCACCACCGGCAGGATAGCGGGTGGGTACCTGAATAATATCTATTTTTGCGGTAACAGCATTTGCATTGCTATGGGGTGCTGCATAGCCTGTAATGGCTTCAGTTAAAGCCTGGTATGCTTCAGGTTTATTATCTTCTATGCCGATTAAGCATCTTTCTGCACCCACTGCTTTTTTTATTAATAAAATGCCAAGAATAATTTCTTCCGGACGCTGACGCATTAATACATCATCACAGCTGATGTAAGGTTCGCATTCAGCTGCGTTAATAATGAGTGTGTCAACCTGTTTTTGTGCAGCAGTTTTTAATTTTGCGGCCGTGGGAAATAGTGCTCCACCCAAACCAACAATACCACTCTCAGCAATCTGCTCAATAATTTGTTCTGTTGTTAAGGCTTTAATATCTTGCTGAGCTGAGCATTCAATCCATTGATCATAGCCATCGGTTTCAATGATAATACAGGCTGCAGTCAAGCCTGAAGGATGTGGAATAAGACGCTCTTCAAGCGCAATAACAGTACCTGAACTGGATGCGTGAACCGGAGCACTAACGGTTCCCTGTTCAGCATAAGCTATTGCCTGTCCTTTCAGTACTTTATCCCCTGTCTTAACAACAGCCTCAGCGGCCTGCCCGATATGCTGGCTTAAAGGGATGGTTAGATATTTGGGAATCTTTGCTGTACTGATGCTTTGATGATTAGAGCGTGCTTTTTGACCGCTTAATCTAAAACCGCCGGGAAATGACCACAATTTATATAAGGCGGCTGCTATCTTTCCGGAAACAGTTTTGTTCTCTGTATTAGTTATTTGTGCTGACTGATTCATGAGAGTCTGCTCTCTGCCAATACATGCTGGATTGTTGTATAAATAGTTTCAGAATTTTTGTTATTGGCATTGTATTGCGGCTGCGGCCAGCGCCAGCTTTTAATACTTTGTTTGACAGGAACCATTTCAATACAATCAACAGGGCAGGGTGCCAGACATAATTCACATCCGGTACATTCGCTTTCAATCACTGTATGCATCTGCTTGGCTGCTCCGACAATAGCATCTACAGGACAGGCCTGAATGCAAAGTGTACAGCCTATGCAGATGTCTTCAATAATGATGGCTACTATAGGGCCCTGCTCGGCTTCATCAATGTCATCCAGAGGCAATACTTCAACATCCAGCAGGTCAGCAAGAGCCTGGACTGTATTCTCCCCTCCGGGAGGACAGAGATTAATGGGAGCCTCTCCGGCGGCAATAGCTTCTGCATAAGGATGACAACCGGCAAAGGAACATTGTCCGCATTGAGTCTGCGGCAGTAAACTATCGATTTTATCAACTACAGGACTGGATTCCACCTTAAAGAAAATGGCAGAAAAACCCAGTACCAGGCCAAACAAAGAAGCTAAAGCAATTAAAGCCAAAATGCCAGACAGCATGTTAATTAAGCCCCTTGTCTAAGCCGGAAAAACCTAAAAATGCAATAGACATAATACCAGCAGTAATTAAAGCAATGGGGGCTCCCTGGAATATTTCAGGTACATCCGCTGCGGCCAGTCGTTCTCGTATGGAAGCAAATAGAATCATCACCATAGAAAACCCCACGGCGGCACCAAAGCCGAATATTATGGACTCAAAAAAACCATAGCCTGTTTGAATATTAAGCAGAGCCACACCCAATACGGCGCAATTGGTGGTTATAAGAGGTAAGAACATACCTAACACCTGATACAGCATCGGGCTGGTTTTGTGTACAATCATTTCAGTGAGATTAACAACGGCAGCAATAACCAGAATAAACGTAATGGTTCTCATATATTCAATTTCTAACGGCAGGAGTATGTACTGATTGACCAGATAGCTGGATGCAGAAGAAATGGTCAGCACAAAAGTGGTGGCTAAGGCCATACCTGTGGCTACTTCCAGTTTTCTTGATGAGCCCATAAAGGGGCATAGGCCAAGAAACTTAACCAGAACAAAGTTATTCACTAATATAGTGGACACTAATAATAAAAAATATTCACTCATAAGAACAGTCGTTAGTCGTTAGTCGTTAGTCGTCAGTCACAAAAAAGCCATAAATCGTCAGTCTTTAGTCTCTTATTTTTGACTTGCGACTTACAACTTGCGACTTGTAACTTCTTGTTATTTAACCTTCATGCCGGGTTGAGCACCGTCATCCGGATTAAGGATCCATAAGTCTTCTCCACCCGGACCCGCTGCTAATACCATACCTTCAGAAACACCAAAACGCATTTTTCTCGGGGCCAGGTTGGCCACCATTACAGTGAGCTTTCCTTCAAGATCTTCAGGCTTATAGGCTGATTTTATTCCCGCAAACACATTTCGGGTTTCACCGCCGAGATCTAAGGTGAGTTGTAAAAGTTTATCCGCTTTTTCAACATGCTCGGCTTTGATTATTTTTGCAATGCGTAAATCAATCTTAGCAAAATCATCAAAGTTAATCATCTCACTGATGGGATCGGTCTGTAAGGGTGAGGTTGAAGGCTCCTTACTGGTTGAAGACTCCTTATCTTCAATGAGTTTCAACTCTTCCTTAGACGCTTCAATAACAGCCTGTACTTTGTCTTCTTCAACACGCATCATCAGAGGTTTAAATTTGTTGATCTTATGGCCTGTTAAGGGGGTTTTAATATCATCCCATGATACATTTTTCATATTCAAAAAATCACAGCTTTTTTCGGCCATAACGGGTAATACCGGGCTGAGATATAAGATCAGTACACGGAATAAATTTAAACCCATGCTGCAGACATCATGAACTTCCTGCTCCCGTCCTTCTTCTTTAATCATCTGCCAGGGTTTTTTCTCATCTATGTATTGATTAGCCAGGTCGGCTAAAGCCATAATTTCTCTTACGGCCTTGCTGAATTCACGTTTTTCATAATGTTCGCTGATGGGATCGGCTGCCTGAACAAATTGATTAAATAGTTCTGCTTCACTGAGATTATCGGACAGCGTAGAGTTAAATTTCTTTTTAATAAAACCGGCACAACGACTGGCAATATTAACCACTTTTCCCACCAGGTCAGAATTAACCCGAAGACGGAAATCCTCCAGGTTTAAATCCAGATCGGTGACGCCGCTGCCCAGTTTTGCAGCATAATAATAACGCAGGTATTCAGGATTTAATTCATCTAAGTATGTGCGGGCTTTAATAAAAGTACCGCGCGATTTAGACATTTTTTGTCCGTCAACGGTTAAAAAGCCATGGGAAAAAATAGCGGTAGGGGTTCTAAAACCGGCACCATGCAGTATGGCCGGCCAGAATAGACCATGGAAATAAATAATGTCTTTACCAATAAAATGATACAGTTCAGTCTGGCTGTCAGATTCCCAAAAGGCATCGAAATCAATGCCCTGTTTGTCGCATAGATTTTTGAAGCTGGCAATATAGCCGATAGGGGCATCCAGCCAGACATAAAAGAATTTTCCCCTGGAATTGGGAATTTCAAAACCAAAATAGGGGGCATCACGGGAAATATCCCATTCCTGTAAGCCGGATTCAAACCATTCCTGAAGCTTGTTGCTGACTTCATCCTGTAAATGTCCGGACGCTGTCCATTGTTTGAGCATGGATTCAAAATCCGGCAGTTTAAAGAAATAATGTTCGGAATCTTTCTCTATGGGCTTGGCACCGGAAACTGCAGAGACTGCATTTTTTAATTCAGTCGGGCTATAGGTTGCACCACAGGCTTCACAATTATCACCATACTGATCCGCAGCTCCACATTTAGGACATTCTCCCTTAATAAACCGATCCGGTAGAAACATTTCTTTTTCCGGATCATAAGCCTGAGAAATAACACGTTTGCTGATATGTCCGGCATCGTTCAGGCGGTTGTAGATGGTTTCTGCAAAAAAACGATTTTCATTACTATGAGTGCTGTAATAATTATCAAACTTGACTGAAAAATCTTTAAAATCAGCCTGATGTTCTATACTGGTGTCGTGAATAAGCTGTTCAGGACTAATACCTTCGGCCTGGGCACGCAGCATGATGGGCGTACCATGGGCATCATCTGCACACACATAGTAACACTCGTTACCTTGCATTTTTTGAAAACGTACCCATATATCTGTCTGGATATATTCAACAAGATGCCCTAGGTGTATCGATCCATTGGCATAGGGTAATGCACTGGTCACCAGAATTTTTCTCTTATTGTTTGAGCCGACTTGTGTTGCCATTGCTTGAATTACCCTTAAATTATTGTAAGTTATCTGCAGGCATATTCTGCCTGTGATTATGTTGGACTTTATATTGTTATATTATGGTTATATATTGTAGTTAAAGATGTAGACGACGTATCTTAACAATTTTAACGTTGAACTAAAAGTAATAGTATTTGAGTATTGTAACAAATTCTGTATAATACCTCACTTATTTAGTCAAGAATTAACCAACCGTTTTTTTCAGTAAGATTGTCTCAGAAAGATTGTCAACTGAAATCATTAAGGCGGGAATTATATAGCTGGAGTTTTTAAGCATGGCAACTACTACTGTAGAACAAGTTGAAGAAAAATTAAAAGAATTTATTGATCCGTATATGGAGTCTGACTTAGCTTCAGCTCATTGTCTGAAAGGCACACAGGTTGAAGGTTCAAAAGCCATTGTTGATATTGAATTGGGTTTTCCCCATAAAGGTTATCAACAGGAATTAACTGATAAGCTCAGTGCTTTGTTAACAGAACTGGATGGTATTGATGATGTACAGATCAATGTCACCAGTAAAATTGTAGTTCATGCGGTACAGAAGGGTGTTCAGCCTATTCCAGGTGTAAAAAACATTGTTGCTGTTGCGTCAGGCAAGGGTGGTGTTGGTAAATCAACCACTACCGTAAACCTGGCTC
Source organism: Pseudomonadota bacterium (assembly GCA_030632745.1). GTDB lineage: Bacteria > Pseudomonadota > Gammaproteobacteria > GRL18 > GRL18 > GRL18. The sequence continues at coordinate 5,816 of DAOVUE010000078.1, forward strand.
TGGCTTTAGCTGCGGATGGTGCTCGAGTGGCAGTTTTAGATGCAGATATTTATGGTCCCAGTATGCCGAGAATGTTAGGTATTTCCGGAAAGCCCGAATCTGCAGATGGAAAATCATTGGAGCCTATGCTGAATTATGGTATTCAAACCATGTCCATCGGTTTTCTGATCGATGATGATACTCCAATGATCTGGCGTGGTCCTATGGTCACTCAGGCTTTAGAACAATTATTTAAAGATACCCGCTGGAAAGATGTGGATTATCTGGTGGTTGATTTACCCCCAGGTACCGGTGATGTGCAGTTAACCCTGGCACAAAAAATTCCGGTCAGTGGTGCAGTGATTGTAACTACTCCTCAGGATATCGCCTTATTAGATGCTCGTAAAGGTCTGAAAATGTTTGAAAAAGTGAACGTGCCTGTACTAGGTGTTGTGGAGAATATGTCGACTCATATCTGCAGTAAATGCGGTCATGAGGAACGTATCTTTGGTGAAGGTGGCGGTCAACGTATGTCTGACGAAGAAAATGTTGCTTTATTAGGTGCATTACCGCTTGATATCAGTATTCGTCAATTAGCCGATGATGGAAAGCCCACAGTTTTTGCGGAGCCGGAATCCCGTATTACTGAGTTATATGTGGATATTGCCCGTAAAGTTGCTGCTAAATTAGCACTTAAAGCCCGCGACTATACCAATAAGTTCCCTAAGATTGTTATTAAAAACGATTAAGCTTTTATCTATAACTCTTAGCTCTGAGAATAAAGCCATTGTTTTAAAATTAAAGCCTGAATACAGTGATGTATTTGGGCTTTTTTATACCTTCTAAATAGGATTATAGTTCCAGATAAAAAAATACAAAGCGTCCATGTTCTATATCGACTTTCAAATTTGCCCCATGATACAGAGCATAATCAACATAACCCGGTACAGCAGAATCCAGATGACATTCACTGGAATGCTGGGGTGATTCAAAATCACGATCACGGTCATACCAGGCTAACATCATAAAATCATCTAAGTTTTTAATGGCTTCTTGATCAGCAATTTTCATTGCTTGGAGATAATCATCTAATGGTTCTTCATTGTCTATATTAATGATAGTGACATTACTATAATCTTCAACAGATGGTGTGCAAAATGATAATTCTTCAGACATTATTTTTTACCTGTACTTTTTCCCTGTGTTTTTAGGGGGATTATTGACTCATTAGCTTTTTTAAGCTGAATCATATTAAAAAATAAACTAAACTATTAGCAA
>DAOVUE010000182.1 GCA_030632745.1 Pseudomonadota bacterium
GCTTTTCTTACCACATCCATATCACCCACCAGACGATTATGAAAGGTCGCTGTGGAATGCAGGGTTTCACTCATATAATCTGTATTATCCCAGGCTCCCGAGGAAAACAACATAGATAATTCGCCCATACTATGACCAAATGCGGCACCCGGCTTTACACCCAGAATATCCTGAATAAGTTTGGTATAGACAATAGACGTCATAATACCAGATTCAAACATGGCCACTGCATCGTCACCCATTTCAGCTTCAAGCTGCTTAAAGGCTTTTTTGTCCGGGGCATTTACAGTCTCAGGATAAACATAATGCGTGCGCATCATTTTTTTAAGACAGGAGGTTGAACCCGCAACCTTATCAATCAGTTCGGGAAACATCTGGAAAACATCTCTAGCCATACCAATATAGGAGTTAAATCCACCGGGATAAACAAAAGCAATTTTTCCCTTTTCAGCCTGTGGTGTCGGTGTAAAATAACTACCCAGAGGAGTGGACCATTCTTCGCCGCTGGAAATTGACTCTGTTATCCCACTTCTGGCTGATATTATCTGTTTTTGTAATTCATCGGCAGAGCGTGCCAGAATGGATAAGCAGTATTTTACTTTTCCCTGATTGGGCTTACCCAGCTTATCCAACAGCTGATAATCAGCAAACTTGTCTAATGCCAGCTTTTTTAAACAGCTGGATGACGAAATCTCATTTTCTAATTGAGTGAGTTTTATTTGTAATTCGCTTTCAGACTGTGCAGCAATTGGAAATAGAAATAATGCCTGATTCTCAGCCAGATGATCGAAGTAGTGACTTTCAGGTATTTGCTTCTTTACTGACTTAGAGGCTGATTTAGAGGCTATCTTTGATCCCTGATCAGATAAAATTAAATGATAAACACTATTATCCTGCCCTATACTATTAATGGCGGCATAACGTTTCTTTGTGACTGCTTTATCCTTACCCTGGTTAATTAACCAGGGTCGCGATTGCTGAGGGAAATAGAACTGCTGATCCTGCCATTGTTCGAAGTGCTTAGGCTTTTCCCAGTTTGGAATGCCGGGGATAAAACGATTATACAGACATAAAGCTGTTTTAATCAGGCTGGCAATACCCGATGCCGCAAAAGTATGGCCAATATTAGCTTTTACACTGCCTAATGCGCAACTATTGTCAGCAGTACGTTTTTTATAATGAGCCGCTAAAACAGCGATTTCTGCCTCATCCTGAATATGAATACCGCTGCTGTTTAATTCGATATAATCAATTTGATCACTATCAATTCCTGCTTGCTGCAAGGCATCATCAGAAGCCTGCTGCAGGCCTTTCACATAAGCAGAGGAGCCATCTCCTTTAGACCCATCTTTAGTAGAGACGTATCCCCCGGAGAAAGCATCAATATTGGCATAAATACGTTCATTTTTTTCTATTTGATCTGAGCGTTTCAGTACAACCGCTCCGGCGCCTTCACCAATAGTCCAACCATGACTATCAGCCTCAGAACTTAAACTAGATTTAGTTGAACTATTGACTGTATTTCTTTGATTTTGAAGATAAATATTTTCAATTCCACCTGCCAAATCAACAGCACCCACCACCATGGCATCAACATCACCTGACTCCAGGAATAGTTTTGCCACTTCCAGAGCCTTAAAAACAGAGTTCTCTGCTGAAGAAATAGTAAATGCAGGGCCTGAAAAATCCCATAAAGAACAAATCCGACAAGGAATAATATTACCGATAAAACTGGTGAACTGGTTAATTTCCACTGCATTATGCAGACTGTCTTTCAATAATTCAGTCAGTTGACTCTGTTGTTCTTCACTCAGGGAAATATTGCTGTTACGCAAACTTTCCTGCAGCTGCCAGGCCACATCAATGCGGCCACGGAACTGGTGAATGCCTAAATCCATTTCCATCGCAACGATAACACCAATATTACCACCCTTCTTTCCATCCTTAGCTATGCTGGAATCCTGCAGCGCTTCATCCAGCACCTTCATCATGAGTAATTGCTGTGGTAATAAAGGGGCTTGTTGTTCAGGTGGAATTTTAAAATACAGATGATCAAAATCAAATTGCTCAATAAAATTGCCCTGAATATTTTCCTGAAACTTAGGCAGACCAAATTTTTCTACTATAGAGCTGTCTTTCTCAATTCCCTGCCAGCGTTTTTCTGGTAAAACTGACTGACGTTGTCTGGATTGATAAATTGTATTTTCTAACTCAGAGAGATTTTTATCCTGGCCAAAATAAGCCCCCATACCCACAATACTGATCGTTTGATTCTCAATCGGCTTAGCTTTTGTGTGGTTAGAGTTCTGCTTAAGGATCTTTGCCGTATCTTTTTGATTATGTTGTTCTAAAATTAAATGCGCATTGGTACCACCAAAACCAAAGGCACTGATGGCAGCAACCTTTTTCTTTACATCAGAGACCGACCACTGTTTATTTTCAGTGAGTATATTGTCACCGGCAATATTATTTTTCTCTGAAGTCAAAGGTTCCTGAACATTAATGGTGGCGGGCAGTAAATTATTTTTCATTGCCAGTATAATTTTTAACATTCCTGCCATGCCGGCAGAGGTCAGTAAATGACCAAAATTTGACTTCGCTGTACCCATAGAAAAATGAATGTCTTTATCAGCAAAAAACTGTTCCATTGAATGAATTTCAGTTTCATCACCTAAGGATGTTCCTGTAGCATGACATTCAATGTAATCAACATCGGAGGGGTTGATAGCGGTATCTTTATAGGCTCGCTCATAGCAAGTCACCTGCCCTGCCTGATTAGGACTTAGAACAAATTTTCCCTTACCATCATTGGATAAGCCGATACCACTAATCACAGCATGAATCGTATCGCCATCTCGAACCGCATCCTGATAGCGCTTGAGAACAAACATCCCCGCACCTTCACCGGTATTCAGACCAGTGGAATTTTTATCCAGCGGACGACTGATGACATTTTCAGGAAATGCTTTAAAGGTTGAAAAGCCCATGGAAACAAACCAGGGATCAGCAGAACTTACTGCCCCTGCCAGCATCATATCGGCTTTATGGGATAATAAATAAGAACAGGCCAGTTTCATGCTGTAGAGAGAGGACGCACAAGCGGCATCCAGCACCATAGAAACATTACCTAAGGATAAAGCCTGAGAAATAATACTGGCGGGAAAGCCGGCCACCGTGCCGTTATCCAGATCACCCTCAGGCTCTTCACCCATTTTAAAATCGGGATCATTGAATAGATCTTTTAACGGCGTAGACATTGCCTGATGATAGAGTGGTAAAACAAGTTTATTTGATTTTTTAGTAGGAAATGACAGATTCCCGCGAATGACACCACAGCGGGATAATTTATTATCTTTTTCTTTTGAAGCAGAGGCCGCATCATAGGAATAACCCGAGTCTTTTAAAGCTTCACGACAAACATGTAAAGCCCACAAGAAGGTATTATCCAGCCCTTGCAGTTTTTCTTTTTCTACGGCATAGCCCTGACTATCAAAGTGGAAATTTTGAATATAGCCACCGGTAGTACAATAATATTTATCTTTAGTATCTTTATGCGGAGAAAAATAATCTTTGGCATCACGCCCCATATGTTCTGCATCAGCAGAAATACGGGAATCTTTATTGGCGACCAGATTTTCCCAATACGCTTCAGGATTTTCAGCTCCGGGAAACAAACAGGCCGTTCCAATAATTGCAATTTTATCCATTAAAAAATATTCTCCGCACTTTAGTCTGTTATACAATATCCAAACAACAAAAAAAGGTGGTTATAAAAACCACCTTTTTTATCTATTACTATAGAGGTACTTGCAAAACTCCGTCATTCCCGCATTCTTTTAGCGGGAATCCATACTTATTGACTGTAAGTCTTTGATTTTTAGCAGTTTTGAAAGTACCTCTATAGTTAATGTTACTTAGCTGAAAACAGTGCATCCAAAGTCGGGCTGACCGTAACCTCAGCACCAAATGCTCTGGAATAGATATTACCCATCTGGTCATGAATAACCACATCAGCTTTCATATTTGTTTCTGAAGTAGACTCAACATCCAGTGAAATATAAAAATCCTTTAGTGGCGGTATCATTTTATAATTTGCTACTTTGAGGAATTTTAACGGCAGACTACCCAGGTGACGGTGTTCTCTTACCCAGACCAGCATAGCCTGGAACATCAGATCCGTTGCAAATGGATTCAATGAACTAATAGGAAATTGACCCTGTTCACTCTGTTTGATTTTATCCATATTACATAACAGGGTTAACTTCTTCATCGAAGTATTGATCACTTTCTCTATGCCCTGGAATAAGGAGCCATGAAACAAAGTACCATTGCTATACAAGGTATCACCTGTGGTATTTTCACTTTCATTCAAATCAGACTGTGTATAAAGCGGTACCTGAGGCAATTCTCTGGCTACAGCCATATCCGCCTTATAGTGCCAGAGTTTTTTTCCGGCATCACTCATGGATGAAATAGTCACCTGAAAACGGCAGATATTGCCATCATGTGAGATTTCTTTCACATCAACCTGATAGGATTCAGACTGTGCATGATCAAAGACTATACCCTTTAAGACCTGAAAGTTTTCACATTCAAAGAAACTATAGGACGGGCTGATCCGTTCACAGATGTTCGCCATCCAGGAAAGTGCTGTCGCTGATGGTAAGACAGGATTTCCACCAATGACATGATCATTCAAGAAAGGATTGTCTTCTAATAATAACTGCGTATTAATTAAAAAAGTTCTTAAAGGCGTA